>CALCGO010000198.1 GCA_937901055.1 uncultured Rhodobacterales bacterium | reverse complement strand
GGAGAGGCTACGAGACCACCCTGCCCGTCTCAAGCTCGTTTTGTCTGACAGTGCCCACTCACGGGCGCGGCGTGGTTTTCGCTGTGACGCGGCATGTTTCGCCAGCGCGGTCATTCTCTGGGCTTTTGGCCTAACGGATCGTAAGCAGGGTCAGAGAGCAAAGTGATTTGGCAGCGGTTGCCAAGGATATCGGTTTCCAAATTGCTGGCATCTTCGTATCCGGCGAACAAAAAACCAATACCGAGTGACTGTTTCACGCGGGTGCCATACGTGGCGCTGGAAACCCAACCGGCAAGTTCTGAACCTGCAAAAATCGCCTCACCTCCGTGCGGATCATCCCCTTGGGTATTGATCAGGAACTTCACCATGCGATAGCGGAGTGGATTTCGCCGAATGCGTTGCAGCGCACTTGCGGCATGAAAATCGTCGCGCTTTTCATCGATCAAACCGCCCATTCCAGCCTCAAAAGGTGTGATTTCGACGTTTAGCTCTTCCCCAGTTCGGGCAAAGCCCTTTTCAATTCGCATGGTGTTGAGCGCGCGGGCCCCGAACATCGCGGGTGGCATGCCCCCGTTGGCGGCAATGATCTCGTCATGAAGGGTCACCTGATCTGACATGGCGCAATGAATCTCGTAGCTGACCTCGCCTACATAGGACAAGCGCAGCACTGTACATGCGAATTCACAATCCCCGATGAACATATCTTTGCCCCGGAAAAACGCTGGCAGGGACTCTCCCAGCAACGCCTGGGCCAATTGGGTCGCATTCGGCCCTGTAATTACAAAACCTGCGGTCTCGTCTGTTCGGTTGCTTAGGCTAACATCCAGCCCTTTGGAAAGGGGCTGCAAAAGGCGTTCATGAATACGGTTGGCGCCGCCCGAACCAAACAGGCGAAAACGTTGTGCATTCACGCGCAAGATGGTCATGTCGCCGACCAGGTTTCCGTTTTCATCAACCAGCGGTGAGAGTGACATCCTTTCCGCCTCTTTTGGAATCCGTCCCGGCAAGGCGCGCCGCAGGAAGGTTTCGGCATCCGGACCTTCGATCACGAATTGTGAAAAGGTCAGCAAATCGCCCAAGGCCACGTCTGTCGCGACGGCCATGGTTTCCTTTGCGATGGCGTCGAACGCCTCGCTGCGTCTGAAGGTCGGCGTTTCACGCGGCTGAGTGCCGGGTTCGCCGAACCACAACGGACGCTCCCACCCATCGGACATGCCAAAACAGGCGCCCAACTCGCGGTATCGTTCAAACATCGGCGAGGTGCGGACCGGGCGCCCGGCGTGAACTTCTTCATTAAGAAAATGTTGCTTGTACCTTGTGGCATAGGCGTCATGAGCTCGCTTCAGGGCAAAGTCTCCGATCGCCCAATCCCCAAATCGCGCCAAGTCACAGCCTGAAAGGTCGCGCGATGGCGTGCCTTGGGTCAACCATTCGCCAATCAACTGGCCAAAGCCACCGGACATGGCGATCCCGGCAAGAAAACCCGCAGCGCAGAAGTGGTTTGTCTGCCCAGGCATCCAGCCCACCAAGGGGCGCACATCGGGCGTAAAGACAAACGGACCATTGACAGTGGATTTGATCCCCGCTTCGGCGAGGCAAGGCAAGGCCTCCCAGATTTGCTCAAGATTTGGCAAAAGCCGGTCAATATCGGCTGGCAAAAGCTGATTTGAGAAATCCGCGGGCATGCCACCCACTCCGAAATCATGGCTTTCGTCTTCATAGATGCCAAAGAGGATGCCGCCCGCTTCGCGCCGGGCGTAAACACCAATATCCACGTCTCGCAACACTGGCGGTTCAAAATCAAGCGTCTGCATTTCCTTTATTGGTTCGGAGATAAGATAGTGGTGCGCCATATTGGTCATCGGCAATCTTGCACCCGTTAGCTGGGCGATTTCATCCGCGTACATTCCTGCCGCGTTGATGATGACACCGGCCTGAATTTCACCTTGGGGCGTTTCCACGATCCATGATCCGTCGGGCTGAGGGCGCAAACCGGTGACCGGGCATTGCTGCCGGATTTCTGCACCACGTGCCCGCGCAGCACGGGCATACGCGTGGGTCAGACCATAAGGATCAACGTGTCCACCGTTTGGATCGTAGAGCGCGCCAAGGACCGAACTGGTATCCAGCATTGGCCAGTGGGCTTTCAATTCGTCCGGTGTCAGCATCTGATATGTCACCCCAATCCGCCGTCCGATCCCAAGCAAACGGTGCAGCTCATCCATGCGGTCTTCTGTCCGGGCAATCATGATGCCGCCTACCTTGTGAGACGTTATCGCCTGACCTGACTCGGCCTCGATCTCATCCCACAAATCAAACGTGCGTTTCATCGACCAGGCCATCATGGGGCTGCCGTTGAAAGTGTTGCCATTGGCAGCGGCATGCCAGGTCGAGCCTGCTGTCAGCTGGGTCTTTTCGACCAGAAGCGCGTCGGCGCGACCTGATCGGGCCAGGTGATAAAGTATGGAACATCCAACGACGCCCCCACCGATGATGACAAACTCATAGCGCTGCATGAAGGTCCCCTTTCAATTCTTGATGGAGATTTCCACAAAATGCTCTATTTGAAAATTTAGAAAAACCGCGCTTTATTTGAAGGTGAGCTACAAATGAATTATCGTCAACTTCCCCTGAATG
Organism: uncultured Rhodobacterales bacterium; assembly: GCA_937901055.1. Taxonomy (GTDB): domain Bacteria; phylum Pseudomonadota; class Alphaproteobacteria; order Rhodobacterales; family Rhodobacteraceae; genus NORP23. The sequence continues at coordinate 2,694 of CALCGO010000198.1, read as the reverse complement.
GATTGCGCACGCTGGAAGCTTGCGCGCGCACAGGATCATTGACGAAAGCCGCAGAAGAACTGAGCGTTACGCCCTCAGCCGTGCGTTATCAGATCCGGCTATTGGAAAACCTGACCGGCAACGCTCTGTTTGATCGCAATGGGCCAAAGATCACTCCAACGCGGCATACGCTTGCTGCACTGCCCGACCTTCAGATCGGGCTAGAAGCATTGCAAAGGGGCTTTGACACGCTTGGATCCGATACCCGAAATGACTTGAATATAGTGGTTGACGTTTCATTCGCGTCCCTCTGGCTGGTGCCGCTGATCGGCGAATTTGAAGCGCTTCTTCCGGATATCAGAGTGAATCTTTTGTCGCCAATCTCCGGAGCCAGTCCAAAGAACACGCAGGCGGATATCATCGTTACAGCGCATCCGGGGGCTGATCGGGATCAGGGCATCGCACTTCCGCCGGAGACTTTTCTTCCCCTGGCTGCCTGCGGCGCGCATGCTCCGGCGCTACTGACCATTGAGCCGCTTCACGCTCAGGATACCTATCCAAACTGGAATCTCTGGCAGGCGAAGTACGGTCGGCTTGAGGCGACACAGCGACGATATTCGTTGGCGATGCTGGCGATCCAGGCCGCCAAAAGCGGAGAGGGACTCGTTCTGTCATCAACCTTGCTGGCGCTGGGAGATCTTCGCGAGGGCTTGCTTCACTGTCCGGACGGCCATTGCACCAAAGGCATGCAGTCATCAAGATGGTTGTTCATCCAGAAGCCCAATCGTATGGAAACTCAGGTCTTTGCCGAGTGGATACAAAAGAAATTTTCAGCCGCCTGCAAGGAAGCGGCTGCACTCATAGGTTAAAGGATCTGGCTCAGGAATTCCTTGGTTCGGGGGTCCTTGGCATTATCAAAAAACGTGTCCGGGGGACCGTGTTCGACGATGACGCCCTTGTCGGTGAAATAGATGTGATCAGCCACCTCGCGCGCAAAACCCATTTCGTGAGTAACAAGGATACACGTCATTCCTTCGGCGGCCAGATCCTTGATCGTGACCAGCACTTCCTTGACCGTTTCCGGGTCAAGGGCCGCTGTTACCTCGTCAAACAGCATCACATCTGGGTTCATTGCCAGCGAACGCGCGATGGCGACACGCTGCTGCTGCCCACCTGACAATTCGCCGGGATAGCTGTCTTCCTTGCCTTCCAGTCGCACTTTCCTGATCAAGGCCCGGTATGCGCTGGATCACCCTGATCAAGTGGCTTTGAATTCGATGCGCAGCATTGCAACAGAGGTAGGCGTGACCTCAACCACGATGCTGCGCCTTGCTCGGCAATTGGGGTATGACGGTTACGATGATTTCCGGGCCAGCTTTCAAAACGAACTTGTGCGCGGCGTCTTCGGGACACGGGCAGATGCGCTGCATCAGGACCAAAACGCCACTGACAGCGATCTGGCTGCGACGCCTGAAACTTTGACCGAAAGGATATTACTGGCTGCCGAGACCAATATTCGCCACACCAGAGCAACATTGAGACAAGAGGAGTTTGACACGGCGGCAAACCTGATCGGCAATGCACCTAACGTCTACCTTGTCGGATCGGGATCGTTGTTCTGGCTGGCCTCGATGATGAAAAACACTGGAAATCTGATGCTGTCCAACCTGCGATTGGTCGGTGCAGAATACTCTGTGGCGGCCGAGGCGATGGGCTCCCTGAGCGAAAACGACGTTGTCGTGGGTTTTGGTATGAATCCGACCGCGACACGAACGATCGATGCAATGACGTTTTCGCGCAAACGCGACGCGCGCCTGATTGCGATTACCGATCGGCCAAGTTCGCCCGTGGCGGAGCGCGCGGATTGTGTCTTGTTCAGCGACAATTTCAGTCCGCATTACTACCCATCCGCTGTGCCATTGATGGTCATTGTCGAAGCGCTACTGGCCACAATCGTTGCCAACGGCGACGGCACGGAACTTCAACGCATCAAGACCTTCGAAGCCACGCGCAGGAATAGCGGTCGTTACATCGAATACTGAGAAACTGCTGGAAATACCGACTGAAACGAACAGCAGGTCACCCGGACCTCAAGCCAGGTCTCAAGCCTATCTATCATGGAAAGTGCGCGGCTTTCGGATGTCTGGCAAAGCAACCTTTCGAGGTGAACTGATAGTTGTACTTGAACCAAGGAGTTTTTTCTTTGCCAATCAGACCCATGAACATGATAAGCCCCGAAGCGCAGCGGAGGTCTGCTTCCCGCCCCCTGTGTCAATGTCATTCACGGCCCAAACCTGCCTTTGACGATCAAGCCTGTCGCCGCAGCGCAGCTTCACCGAACCGGTCGTTGGTGCATCGCGCAGCATTTGTCTTGGCCCCCTAAAACTGTGCCACTATTTGTTGACTAAGGGAGTGACAGAGAATGGCACGGAAACGGTATTCGGATGAGGATGCACTGAAGTTATTGCGCGAGATTGATGTTCATTTGCATGATGGGTTGGATGTTGTGGGCGCGTGTCGCAAGGCGGGTATTTCGGACAAGACCTATTACTATTGGCGCAAGAAGTTCGGTGGTCTAGGGCGACCGCAGCTCTCAGAAATGAAAGCACTGAAGAAGGAAAACGAGCGGCTGAAGAAAATCGTTGCGGACCTCCAACTGGACAAGCTGATCTTGAAAGAGAGCCTCGATTATTTAAAGCCGAAGGCCTGACGGTT
>CALCGO010000197.1 GCA_937901055.1 uncultured Rhodobacterales bacterium | reverse complement strand
CAGCCCCACACTAAGCCCACCAAGCTCCCACACTAAACCCACCAAGCACAAGGAGAACAACGATGCTTGATTCAATCACACAAAACGACTGGAACTTCCCAGTTGAAATGCAACCACTGTTCAATGCCGATGGCATCCAAGCCGAGAAGGCTATGGCTGTCACCCGCACGGACACCAATGAGATACTTGGTGTTCACTCACCACGGTATCAGATCGTAGAGCATGGCGACATCATCGATCAAACGATGGACGCTATCATCGGGGCTAACATCTCGAAGGATTACAAGGCTAAGTTCGAGGTGTTCGAGAACGGAGCCAAGCTACGAGGCGAGGTACTCTTCCCTGACCTGACTATCGAGCCGAGGGTAGGAGACTATTCCGCCTTTCGCATTGAGTTCTTCTCAAGCTACGATGGTAGCTGGGCTTACTCCAACATCGCCCAAGCCTTATGTCTTTGGTGCTTGAACGGAGCCACAACAGGACACACCTTCTCAAGTACCAAGCGCAAGCACACTAAGAACATTCAGATCGACGCTGACTCAGCCAAGATTAAGGCAGGCGTTGAGGATTTCTTGGGGCTTGAATCCAAGTGGAAGGAATGGACTAGCCTCTCAGTTGACACTGATTGGGTAGAAAATTTCTTCGCCCGTACACTGGCCAAGACATTCAGTCACACCTCCAAGCCCAAGCGCAATGAGACTCAGCTTGAGAAACTGATGGGCGCATACCACGAAGAGACCCGCCGACTGGGTAAGAACAAGTGGGCCTTGTATAATACCATGACTGCATGGGCCACACACACCGAGGCACTCGCTTCCCCCGCTGCCTCACGCCGCCGCCGCCAAGAACAGGTGGCCAACGCAATGAAAACTGAAAGCTTCATATGCATCTAGCTTGACCATCAAGCTGCACTAATGCAGTATAGGTGGATGCAAAACTATCTATCCACCCTCGAAGGGTTAAGCCAAGAGACTGGGGTTGGGATGCTCAAAGCCTTTAAGCAGGCAGACATCCCATCCTCAACCTACTACCGTACCATACTTGGCAGAACTGAACTCAGGTTCGAGACTGCAAAGAAAGTACATGATGCAATCCAATACCTTCACTCACTACAAGAGATGCGTGACCATTCCGAGAAGCTACGACGAGATGGTAAGCCAGTTAAGAACCGCGCGATCAGAGCGAAGTTTAAGTCAAGAAGAATTGGCGCATAGAATCGGATGCACTCAATCTCTTATCCACAAGTGGGAGACAAGGAAGCGTGTACCCTCTGGGTTCATGCTAACGTGCTGGCTTGACGCGCTCGACTACGAAATCGTGGTTGTCCGCAAGCGCGACCTGTGATTTCTGCGGCGATGTGACTCAGCTATTCGTCTGCCCCCTAAAGAAACCAAAGGGACACTGGACTGTGTGCCTTAGCTGCTACGAGGATGACACATGGCAAATAAAAATAAGCAGAAAGGAAGCTACCACGAAAGAAAGATCGAAGACTGGCTCAACCAGATCGGCATCCAAGCAGAAAGGCAGCCCCTCTCAGGAGCTTTGGGAGGCAAGTATAGAGGCGACATCAAAGCAGAAATCTGTGGAATGGAACTGATAGTTGAGGTAAAGTACCGAGACAAATCTAATTTCCCCAGCCCCTTCAGCGTATTAGAAGGGAGAGACTTGGCGATATATAAAAGAAGGACGGGAAGTCCTCAGACTATAGTCATACTGACCGCTGAGTTGTTCGAAGCAATGGTCAATAAGGAGAACAACCATGACCAAGATAGATCAGATCAAGCAACACTTGATTAGTAACAAGCCACTCACCTCATGGGAGTGCATCCACAAATACAATCACACAAGACTTGCATCAGTAATCCATTACCTTCGCACTGAAGAAGAGTGGAACATCCATACTGAACGAGAAGTCACAGATGACGGAGATTCCTACGCGGTTTACACCCTTGTAAGCCAGTGAATTTCGCGGACATATTTACCCTTGAGGTATGCTCTTGGCATTTAACTGATGGCTATGCCAAGAGCGTACTGATTGCGTTGTCGAGATACGTCAACGACGAGGGTACTTGCTTTCCATCACAGCAAAGACTGAGCAGCGACACCGGATTCTCCAGAAATCGGGTCGTTAAATCCCTGCGCCTGCTAGAGAAGGAAGGGATAATCTCAAGCTCATGCCCTTACTCCGGTGGGCATACAACTTATAGTTTCATTTACCTAACGGAGGATATCATGTCACGAGAAAGCTGTACCCCACAGGTACAAGAAGGGAATGTGTATAAGCTAGATGCTAGTAGCTCTAGTAAAAGTAATAGCCTTACTACGATAGCACATAAGGCTACTACTCTCTTACCTGTCGTGCAAAGTGAACAGCTTTTTGAAAAGTTCTATGCTGTTTACCCACGCAAGAGAGGGAAGGGGGCGGCAAGACTTAGCTTCGCAAGAGCAGCGAAGAAGGTTTCGCCCGAGCTTATTCTTAGCAAGGCTCACGAGTTTCTTACCTACTGTCAGGAAGAAGCCACCGAGATAAGATTCATTCCCTACCCCTCAGCGTGGCTCAACCAAGAGCGATGGGATGATGACCTCGTTGCTGAAACCAAAACCAAATCAGCATGGGGAGAAATGGCTAATGAATTTTGAACAGAGGGTCAGGGTAATCAAGGCTTGGATTAAGAGAGACATCCTCACTCGATTCACTCCACCCAACGGACTGGACCCAGTGATTGCAATCGAAGATGTGGTCAAGGCAGTGAACGGAAAGCTACCCTCGAAACTTGAACCGCATGTGTTTGACCTAGCCTTGGAAAAAATTACCGCTGATATGCTGGGTAAATCCAAGACACGCAGCTTACCTGCCGCCTCAATCTTCCAGCAATCAGCCCTGACTGTAGCTCAGAGCCTCTACGAGCCACGCACAGAGGCGGTAAGCCAGTCAGATACACCGACATACCTGACGGTAGCTGCCGCCCGTATACGAGCAGGGAATCCAGTCGGTGAATTTTACATACACGGCAATGGAGCGGAGGAACTCATCGACCTTGGCTTAGTAACGAGGGAGGACATAGCACACTACTTGCACTAGCTGCACATACGCAGTACAATAATAACATAACAAAGGAGAACAACATGGAACGCAAAGGATTTATCGGAGGCTCGGACTGCGTAAGGATTATGCAGGGCCACTGGCTTGACCTATGGAAAATCAAAACAGGTTACGAAGAACCGGAAGACCTGTCGGATAACATCGCAGTGCAGATGGGAATACTCACTGAGAACTTTAACCTTCATTGGTTTGAGAAGCAGCACGATGCCACAGTAGGACAGCGCCAGCTTGAGCTAGTAAATTTTGGCTGGAAGGTTCCAATGAAAGCCACCATCGACGGGACATACAAGGGATGCCTTGTCGAAGCCAAGCACACCAACGCCTACAATACGATGGAGAAGGTGATCGATTACTACATGCCGCAGCTTCAGTTCTACATTCACATGCTGGGCGTAGCTAACCTCGGGTGCAAGGGGGCATACGTCTCAGCCATCTTCGGGAACAACAAGTGGGAGTCGGCCTTTGTCTCAGAAGACACGGACTATTTCAGTTCTATGTGGGCAGTGGTGTCAGACTTCTGGGCTTATGTTGATAGTAATAAACCACCACCTGCTGATGTTACACCGACCGTACTTAACACAGACAAGATTGCGGTGGATAACATGGTCAAGCGGGACGCCGGAAAGGACAACGCCTTCATCAACTCAGCGCACACCTACCTCGAGAACCAAGCCGCGGCTCGTGACTTCGACAACGCAAAGAAAGACCTGAAGGCTATGGTCGGACCGGATGAACGTGAGGTTTACTCTGACATCCTCACCATCAAGCGGGACAAGCGTGGCGCACTGAGGTTCAGCGCATGACCACCTTCAGAAACAGGATAAAGGAATTTCAGTCTCCAGAATATACAGCGTCACGCCTAATCTCAGAGGCCGCAATCCTTACCTCATATCCAGTCGAAAAAATTACAGCGATGGGAGGTGGGGTACGATTGGTTAAGCTAAGGCGCGAGATATTCAAGGCCATGAGAGAGGAGGGATACAGCGATACAGAAATAGCAGGAGCCTTCAACACAGATGCCTCAACAATCTGGCGCAGCATAAAGAAAGGAGAAGCCAGTGAAGATAGATAAAGCAAGGGAGTTTGCTGAAGACCTTGAACACTTCGAACATCTTCCGAAGGCTGACAAGGTAATGCAAGAAGCATACCTCACGCTAAAGAGCAGCACCAAGAAAGTGCGCCATGCCAGCAGCAGAAAGGACATGATGCTGGCCAATAAAATAGAGCAAGCAATCAAAAGGAGAGAACGAAATGAGCGATAACTTAAAGCTCTGGAACTCAGTCTGCGAATCAGACCCCAAGTACCTGAAGAGGGTTAGCTTCGGATCGCGCAGCTTCACCGCCATTGATCCACAGTACCAAGTGATGAAGGCAACGGAAGCCTTCGGACCTGTCGGTGATGGATGGGGGTGGCACGCAGACACAACAGTGCATCAGCTATCCAATGGCGATACCGCTATCATATCCAACGTGAGCATCTGGCACGGTAGCCAAGCAAATGTCTTCGGCCCCTTCCCCGGCTGTCGCAAGCTCTTCGATGCGGCCAAGGGCAGGCTGGCAGAGGACGCGCCCAAGATGTCAGTCACCGATGGCCTGACCAAAGGGTTGTCACACCTTGGCTTCGATGCCGATGTCTTCCTCGGGAAGATGGATGGCAACAAGTACGCCGCCGACAGTAAGAAGGGAGGTGAAGCGGGATGGTGAGGAACCATGCTGACTACCATTGGAACGAGTGGCTAATTGCGCTTGAACTTAGCGGAGTCGATTGGATGTCGAAAGCCTGCCAAGAAAGAATGCGAACATCTATGCAGGCAATGGCACTTATCATCGACCCGTTCGCTATAGTGCCATTACCAATGTCTGATTATTACTTCGAAGAATACTCAGACAAACTAGACGAACTTAAATCAACCACCAACTAAGGAGCCAGAAGCATGGCAGACTATGACGACACCAACCGAGGCGCAGCCTTCCCCCCCTTCTCAACACAAGCACTCATCCTGCAAGGCAAGCTTAACGTGGATGGCAAGGACAGCAAGTGTGTCTTGGTTAAGGACGAAACCAAAGCCGGAAAGAAACTGATCGAAGTGTATCAGAAGATCGGCGTCCTGTTTGAGAACGACAAGAAGGGCAACGAAGCAGCGCCGGATTATACCGGGCCACTTGAGTTACCTCGCGAACTCAGGCTCGCAGCATGGAGGAAGATGTCTAACGACAAACCGTACATGTCAATGAATGTATCTGAGAAGATGCAAGGAGGAGGGGCAGCAGTAGAAGTGAACCTTGATAAGGTTGATGACGAAATCCCCTTTTAGTATAGAGCATGAGCATGTATGATACGCATGTTCTCCTACCGCACGGCCTGCTCGGCCTTACTGGGAAGGGGGGAGCTGTTCTCCCCCCTATTTTTTAGGAGAAACTCCAATGACTGAAGCAGAACTTGGCAAAGCCATGCTCGCCTTCGAAGCAGAGCATAGAAAACTGCCGAATAAAAAACAACGGCCATCGCTTAGCAAGGTCAGGGCCGTGGCCAAAGCCCTTCGCAAATTCAAAGTGATCGATGTAGCCCTGTCTCTCAACGTGACATGCGGGGATGTCAGCGCCACCATAAGCAAGCTCAAGAACAGGGGTGAAATCACATCCGATAAGCAGAGCTATTACATGCACTACTACTGGGTGGACAAACCATGAAGAGGAACAGCGGCTGGCGGAACATATCAACAGCGCCGAAGGACGGGACACGAGTATTGATTGTTTGCATGAAAGCGTCAAAGGCAACAAAATCCAGACAAGGACAAATGGCTGTTGATTTCTGGCACACCATTAAAGACAACGGTTATGAAGGCTGGGGTCTTTTCAACGCGAGTTATTTTCCGGCAACCCACTGGATGCCACTACCCGCGGCCCCTCACCCACGCGAAAATGTTTCGGTGTAGCTCAGTGGCAGAGCAGCGGCTTCCAAATCCGCGTGTCGGGGGTTCGATTCCCTCCACCGTTGCCAGTTTAAAACAAGGAGACAGACACATGACCAAACCAAAACTTGACGAGTTCATGGCGAGTGGTGCCTTTGCGTCATTCTCGCTGCGATATTATTCGGCAGAGGTTGAGGCATCATTTTTAATCGACGAGGCATCATTTTTAATCGACGACGAGCAAACGGTCGAACCGTCGTTGCAGGTTGTTTACGATAGGTCATATAAGATGAACGGCAAGCAAGTCGATCAGAGCTATTGGCTATATTTTGCGCCCGAAGATGCGGTCGCTATCGGGTCGGCGTTGTTGGCTTGGGGCAAGGCGAACATGGAGACAGCACCATGACTATCATCACTACACTCGTACTATCCATAGTGGTGGGCTTCGGCCTGTATCTTGGCGGAACTCTTTCCGACCTTGCGATCAAGAGAGCGGAGATACTATCGCGCAGCCTGCGTCGATGGTGGCAATCAGGGCTTGGCCAGTAACGACTGACCTATCCCCGCCATCAGTGACCAGCGCCTTGGCGTGGACAGTACGCAGTGCATCAGTGCCATCACAGATTGCGCTATCACTCAGACCTCTGACGCAGCCACTCACGAGCATCGTCAGCATCAGTAACAATTTCCACGTCATCCATTCGCTTCCTTGTATCTTTGTATTCAGTCAGCCGTTTCCACTCCGCTTCCTTGATAGCACCCCGCCGTCCCTTCAAGAACGCCCAGCCAACAGCAACAACCACCGCACCAAGTGCAGCGGCGTACAGTTTGAATTTCCCTAGCAACAGCCCGATCATCGCTCGCCCTTCGCCCACTTACGGATACGCTCACGCGCAATGTAGAGCAGCATCAGGCCAGCCACACAGGCGGCAGCAATAACGATAAGCTGTGCTGTATCATCCAGCGAAGCAATGGCTGTCCCTGCCCCAGTAGCACCAGCAACAGCCGTGCCTACCGTGGCCTGCAAGGTGGTGGACTTCATGATGGAGCGTGGCTTCTTATCGAACAGCCACTCTCGTACATTAAATCCTGGGCAAGCCTTGGCCGCATACTCATTGTGGCCGCTGACCTTAGTGATCGACGGATACCTGCGCTTCAACGTGTTCAGCAAATCACGCAGCGCAGTCCCTTGTTCAGGCGTGTAGTGGTCACTGAACTTATCGTTCTCGTTGGAGCCAAGCCCACCAAACAAACTGACGCCAATCGTGCCAGTGTTATGACCATTCACATGTGCGCCAGTCCTCTCAACAGGTCGGCCATCGACCACAGTCCCATCCCGATCAATCAAGTAATGGTAGCCAATGTCACTCCATGTCTTATCCTTATGCCACCGACGCACCTCGTTAACCTTAGCTTGGGAAGACTTACTCTCCCACCAGTCAGCACGAGTAGCCGTGCAGTGAATAATGATTTCATTTACTTTTCTCATTATACCTCCAGTGTGTAGGTGCGTTGGCTGCAATGGAGCCAGTACCATCAATTACTTTTTGATCGAACCGAACCCCGTAAACCCAGCCTTACGCGCCTTGGAAACAAAAGTAGGATAATCTTGCCAGTGCTTATAAACTTTCATTACTTGATTCCAAGTATAGTTGCTATTTGATTGCGTAGAAGAAACACTGCGGCAATAAACCCAGCTAAAAAAATAACAGACGAGCGCCATGTCTTGAGAACAAGCCGTTGAGCCGCACGGTACTCAGCCTCTTTTTTGATTTGGTTGGCTAATGGCACCAGCGTTTTTAACGCAATGATGTCAGCTTCTGTTAATTGGTTCATGCGATGTCGTCCTTTATCCTAACCTGTATGTACCCAGTATTCGGGAAAGTCTCGATAGTACCGTCAGAATAAGTAACCTCGAACTCGGCATTGAATCCACCAACCGTTACTGTGTCAGCGGCGATCCAGTCATAGCGAGCCTCGCCTGTAAGCGCACTAGCCACGACAGCCGCTGCGTCTACCACCGTGGTCCCTGCTCCATTTCGCATGTGAAAGCGGATCGTTGCACCCGTAATGTCAACAACCACATCATCGGCATCTTTCAATACGACCAGCAAAGAGGGGCTGGTGTCGTTCTGCTTTATGTAAAATATATCGCCCATGATGTTTCCTATACCATAGAGTTTGTGGAATCGCTAAGCGTAACACTGTTTTCACCGTCGTTGTTGAGTACCACTTTGTTTAAGCTTGGACCAAAAGTCACCCAACGTCGAGAGGATTGGTCATGGCCGGAAGCAGTGACGGCAGCAAGGGTAAGCGATCCGCTCGATTTAAGTTCGCGCTCCACTGTGCCGCTTACCATCAGTGATGGCAGCGCGATGGGACCAGCCCCCGTGTTCTCAACCTCTGCCGTTCCCGCGCCCGTGATGGCAGGTAAGGTTAAATCTCCATCGCTGTACCGGTAGAGGTACGCGGTGCCAGATATGGTGAGGGACGGAAGGGTAATTGCGCCGCTTGAAACCTTTACCAGATCGCCTGCACCCGTTGCGGATACACTCGGAAATGTAATGCTGCTGCTCGACGTATGCTCTGCGTCATATGCCGCAACAACAGAGGCAAGGGCGGCAGTAGATAGGGGAAGAAAGCCAAGCATTTTATGTGTTCATCTTTCTTTTACTTGAGCTTATCCTAAAGTCGTCAGACATATAATCACGCAAGCCTGCCGCGGCCTCGTCGCTAAGTACGCTTGGACCATCTGGGGATTTGTTATGCACCCCCAATTCAACTCGACGGGAAATCTTGGCACTTATGTACGAGACAAGGTGGGCAATATTTTCATAAGCGAAAAGAATGTCAACAACAGCACCTGTTTTCCTGTTGGTAACGTAATCACACTGCCTACGGAAAGGCTCAGGCCACAAGATTTGACCCATCATGTACTTCTGAGCAAACCGTTCAAAGGTCATGTGTGACATATCCCAAGGAGTACCACGGTAATGGGGTCCGCCCATGTATCTGTGGAAACTACTTAGCCACTCAAAAGGCTCACGCACAACTGCCACTGTTGTCACCTCACCGTAACGCTCAGTCACTTGTTGGAGGTTCATGTGTAGAACGGCAAGCGGTGCGTCCGGTGAATACTCGTGGGCGTATTCTCCGAAGGCTTTCTCGACGGAAACTGTAGCTGTCTTAGGAACAGCAATGTAAGCCAGTTTGTGATCGGGAAAAACCAATGTCATATCAAGGCCACACGACAGCGAAAGGGAACCCTGCTTGGTCTGTTATATCCAACAGGGCTTGACGGTAGACGGCTATAGCATCACGCTGCTCTTGCGATAAGGCGCCCCAGCGAAGTGAGTTCATAACAATTACATCAACCTCAGTCTCAAGCTTTTCATTACGTTGCTGACGAACGAGGTAGGCCGCTGCAATTGCTGGGTCTGGTGTAGGTGGTTCGATCCAGTTATCGAGGGTCGCTTCAGCTTCAATGAGCGCGAATAGCTCGGTGGTGTCCAAGTCTGCTTGGGTATCGCTAGGGTCACAGGTGAATGGAATCCACCCAAAATCTGGGTGTTCGATTTCACAATCAATTGTGTTGCTTGAGCTTCTAAGAGCTTTTCTATACTGCATTTTTATGATATCCTTACCCATAGAGCATTGTAATAAGTTGTACCCCCAGATCTTCCAGCGGTATAACTCCGCATTAAACCTCCACCCATACAACGCCACGTACCAGTGCAAGCAGTTACTGAGGTTGGTAATGATGTCCCAGTCTCGCTGACGTCATCCGTGCCAGTGCGAGTCGTACTTGTGTTGTAGCCTAATGAGCTTCCTGCTAAAGTTGCCCCTGCTGCAACACTAGCGTCCGAAGCCCCAGAAACCCTATAAATAAGCCTGTGGTAGGTTCCAATAGCTAAGTGGTCTGTACTTAAACCACTAACACCAGTAAGAGCAGAGCCATCACCTGCGAAGGCTGTGGCAGTGACTGTACCTGTTACGTCAAGGGCAGTCGTAGGTGCCGCATTGCCAATACCAAGCCGCTCAGCACTTGCATCCCAGAAGAACTTAGGCGTGGTGCCTGTGTCTTCGTAGAAGCTGATGTCGCCGCCGAGCCCAATGAGCATTTG
>CALCGO010000196.1 GCA_937901055.1 uncultured Rhodobacterales bacterium | reverse complement strand
AAAGTTGGTGACGATGAGATTAGGCGGCGTTTTGAAGTTGCTTGATCCCGTCCTTGAACTCAACCCCTTGAATGACTTCGGGCAGTCGATTTGTGCCGCTGAGCTTCCGCCATTTCTTCTTGGCTGACATCATCAGCTTAAAGACCATAGCGAGGGCGGTTTTGCGGCTGAGGCACCCCTTTGTCTTTCGGGTTCGGTTGCGTACGGTGGCGAAGACGCTTTCGATCGGGTTTGTCGTTCGGATGTGTTTCCAATGTTCGGCTGGGAAGTCGTAGAAGGTCAGTAACACGTCACGATCTTTGGTTAACTTTTTGACCGCCCGCTCGTATTTCACGCCGTAGGTTTCCACAAACAGATCAAAGGCTGCTGTGGCCTCTTTCTTCGTCTCTGCCATCCAGATGTCTTGCAATCCTGCCTTAGCTTTTTCATGCAGAGGCTTGGGCATAGCACCCGTGATGTTAGCCATTTTGTGGACCCAACAGCGCTGCTCTTTCGTCGTAGGATACACGTCACGCAGTGCGGTCCAAAAGCCCAGTGCACCGTCCCCACAGGCCAAATCGGGCGCAATCCTTAGTCCCCGTTTCTTCAGGCTACGAAGAAGATCACGCCAGCTGTCCGCGTTCTCGCGGAACCCATCCATGATACCAAGAACATCCTTTTCCCCGTATTCGTCTGCGCCAATAATCACCAACATACATTGACGATCATCATCCAAGCGCGGGTTGAAGTAGACACCGTCCGCCCAGATGTAGACGTAGCGCTTTCCTGACAGGTCGCGCTTGCGCCAGACCTCATATTCGTCCCACCAGGTCGCCTTTAAACGCGTGATTGTTGAGGCGGACAATCCATCGGCATCCGGGCCCACCAACGAAGCCAGTGCCTCGCTGAAATCGCCCGTCGAGATGCCTTTGAGGTAAAGCCACGGAAGCAATTCCTCCACAGACTTTGCCTTGCGCAAATAGGGCGGGACAAGCGACGAGTTGAAACGGACCTTCGAACCATCCGGGTTCGCCCCACGGTCGCGCACGCGAGGAACCTGAACCGCTACCTTACCAATCCCGGTTATAACCTCGCGCTCCGGCAGAAACCCATGCCGCACAAGACGCCGGCGGCCCTCGTCGTCCAAAAGGTGGACGTGACCTGCCATGAATTCCGATACCTCCGCCCGCACCGCAGTCGCCAGAAGTTCCTGCGCACCCG
>CALCGO010000195.1 GCA_937901055.1 uncultured Rhodobacterales bacterium | reverse complement strand
CTGTGATCCAACGGCTTTCGCCACTTGCGGTGGCAATGCGTCCGTCGGTAGAGCTGGCCATTTTCAGCGTGAACATTGGCCGCCCGATCGTGCGGTTTAGCAAGAAGCCTTGGTTGAGGTCGGCAGCGGCATCACTGAGCACGTCTTCGGTTACCTCGACGCCTGCATCGTGCAGAATTTTGTAACCTTGTCCGGCGACACGACTGTCGGGGTCATCTAGTGCGCTGACCACGCGAGTGATGCCCGCATCGACCAGTGCATTCGCGCAGGGCGGCGTTTTGCCGTGATGGGCGCAGGGTTCCAGCGTGACATAGGCGGTGGCACCTTGGGCATCACCAGCTTGCGCCAGTGCCTCGGTTTCTGCGTGCGGGCGGCCACCTTTTTGGGTCCAGCCACGGCCCAGAACTTTGCCATCTTTGACGATCACACACCCAACGGCAGGGTTAGGCCAAACACGCCCCAACCCGCGCTGGGCGAGGCTTAGGGCCAGTCGCATCCACCGTTCATCTTGGGCGTTGTCTGGCATTTAATCGTCTTCGGAGGGGGGGCGGAGTTCGTGAACGAATTCCTCGAAATCATCCGCAGCCTGGAAGTTTTTGTAAACGCTGGCGAAACGCACATAAGCAACCGTGTCGATCCGCGCCAAGGTTTCCATGACGATCTGGCCGATTTTATCGGACGGAATGTCCGGCTCGCCAAGGCTTTCAAGGCGGCGCACGATACCCGAGATCATCTGGTCAATGCGGTCGGTCTCAACCGGACGTTTTTGCATTGAGATGCGGATGGAACGGTCCAGTTTATCGCGGTCAAAATCCTCGCGGCGACCATTTTTCTTCACCACTGTCAGGTCGCGCAACTGCACGCGTTCGTATGTTGTGAAACGCCCTGCACAAGCCGGACAAGCCCTGCGCCGCCGGATGGCTGCATGGTCTTCGGCCGGACGGGAGTCCTTAACCTGAGTGTCGATATTTCCGCAAAAAGGGCACCGCATATGAAACCTCGTTTAGTAACTGCTCGTTTGTTTTGCAGGCAGTATAGGGAGGGTTCTAGGTTTTGGGTAGGGGGTATCGCATTACGCTATATAGTGGGTTGGGGGCGTAGGACTGGTTCATTTGTCCCCATTTCTAACTAGCGAAATCACCACGTTCCCGCGTTTGCGCCCGCTATCGACACGTCGGTGTGCTTCGACAATTTCGTCCAATGGATAGACGTGATCGATAACCGGCATAAATTCCCCATTTGCAGCCATATCGGAAAGTGACTGCAAATCTTCGATACGTTCCGATGCCACACCTGCGATGGCCCGTTTGGAACTTTTTCTTGATGGGGAGCCAATTCCGATGTTCTGGCCAAGGGACGCAAGAACCAGCAACAGCTTGCCGCCATCGGACAGAGAATTCTGACAATGTGCAAAACTCTCGGTTCCTGTTGTGTCCATGATAATGTCGAATTTCTCAGCTGATGTGGTGTAATCCTGTTTTTTGTAATCAAACACCTTGTCTGCCCCGATCGAGCGCACCAGTTCGACATTGCTAGTGCTGCAAACACCGGTCACATGGGCACCGAAGTGTTTGGCTATCTGCACCGCCGCAGAACCAACGCAGCCAGATGCACCTACGATCAGGACCCGTTCTCCTTGCTGAATCCCGCCCTTGCGCCGCAGGAAATCGAGCGCGGTGGTGCCGCCAAAGGCCAGGGCTGTGGCTTGTTCGAAGGATAGGTTTTCAGGTTTGCGGACGATTAAACCGTCAGCTGCAATGACTTGATATTCAGCGTGACAGCCAAAAGCGGATCTAGTCATTGCGAGCACTGGGTCATCTATTTTGAAATTGGTCACATCTTTGCCCATACTTTCGATGGTTCCGGACATATCCATACCCAGAACCTTCTTGCGGGGGCCGAAGAAGCCGAAGGCAGGTCGACCAAACAGACCGAACCCTACCGGTATTTCGAGGCTACGCGCCCGCCAGTCAGCGGTAGTGATAGTGGCCGCGTGTATCCGCACCAACACTTCGTTGTCTTGGGGTACGGGCTTTGGAACCTCTGCAATTGCCACAACTTCAGGAGGTCCGTATTTGCTGTACACTGCTGCTTTCATACTGGTTCTCCTAAGCTGTCGAAACCATATGCGCCACCACCTGACGTTGGTGTGGTGCGTTCCTGTGTTCAAACAGGTAAATACCCTGCCAAGTGCCCAGAGCCATGCGCCCGTTTAATATAGGAATAGAAAGACTGACCGGCAACATTGCGGCTTTGATATGAGCAGGCATATCGTCCGGCCCCTCGTAGGTATGGGTCAGGTAGGACATCGACGGGTCGGATGTTGGCGGGACGAGGCGGTGGAAGAAATTTTGTAAATCTGTCTGTACTTCGGGATCGGCATTTTCCTGAATTAATAGGCTGCACGAGGTGTGGCGTACGAACAGCGTTAGCAGTCCTGAGCCTTTTGCCCAGTTGGTGACTTGTGGCGTGAATTCGTAAAGGCCAGCGCCGTTAGTTGGGATCGTGAAGGTTGTTTGCATGCGTGGGATATTGGCGGAGAGGTTAGGTGCTTGGCAAGAGGCAACCAATAATCCTGACTATGAGAGGTAAGGCGTGTGCTTTGCACGCTCCTTACCGCCGTAGTTCATGATTTGATGTTTAGTAACCTTACGAGCGACAGTTACTGATCCAAGAAGCTCCGCAGCTTCCGGCTCCGGCTTGGATGCTTCAACTTCCGCAATGCCTTCGCTTCAATCTGACGAATACGCTCGCGGGTCACGCTGAACTGTTGTCCGACCTCTTCCAAGGTGTGGTCAGTGTTCACGCCAATACCAAACCGCATCCGCAAAACACGTTCTTCGCGCGGTGTAAGGGAGGCCAGAACCCGTGTCGTGGTTTCCTTCAGGTTGCCCTGAATGGCACTGTCCAGTGGTAGAACGGCGTTCTTGTCTTCGATGAAATCGCCCAGTTGGCTGTCTTCTTCGTCGCCGATCGGGGTTTCCAAGGAAATTGGTTCCTTGGCGATCTTCATAACTTTGCGGACCTTCTCCAGCGGCATTTGCAGCTTGGCGGCCAATTCTTCGGGTGTCGGCTCGCGGCCGATTTCGTGCAACATCTGGCGGCCTGTGCGTACCAGCTTGTTGATCGTTTCGATCATGTGCACCGGAATACGGATGGTACGGGCTTGGTCCGCGATCGAACGGGTGATTGCCTGGCGGATCCACCATGTCGCGTAGGTGCTGAATTTATAGCCGCGGCGATATTCGAATTTGTCTACGGCTTTCATCAAGCCGATGTTGCCTTCCTGAATAAGGTCGAGGAACTGCAAACCGCGGTTGGTATATTTCTTGGCGATCGAGATAACCAAACGAAGATTGGCCTCGACCATTTCTTTCTTGGCGGAACGCGCTTCTTTTTCACCCTTTTGCACTTGCTGCACGACGCGGCGGAATTCGGAGATGTCGACGCCGACGTATTGGCCAACTTCGGCCATTTCGCCACGCACTTCTTCGA
>CALCGO010000194.1 GCA_937901055.1 uncultured Rhodobacterales bacterium | reverse complement strand
ACCATGCCGGTGGAATATTGGGCGGCATTTCAACAGGCCAGGACGTGGTCTGTCGTTTCGCGGTTAAACCGACCTCGTCGATTTTGACTCCACGCAATACGATCACGAAATCGGGCGAAAATACGGAAATCATCACAAAGGGCCGCTACGACCCATGCGTCGGGATTCGCGCGGTGCCAGTTGGCGAAGCGATGTTGGCCTGCGTATTGTTGGATCACGTATTGCTGCATCGTGGGCAGATTGGCGAGAACCAAGGGCATATTGGGTAAAGGATAAAACGATGGAATGGTTTACAGGTGTATTGGTTAACGTGTTCGTAGCAGCGGCAATTTTGGTTGCTGCCGTTTGGCTATCGAGTTTCGTCGGAAGCCAGCTGCGCGCCCTTGGCAAGCAACACGAAGAATTGGACGAGACGCTTTTCGGGTTTGTCGCCAGCATAGCGCGATACACAATACTAATATTCGCGGGCATTTTTGTACTGGCCCGCTTCGGAGTTCAGACCACATCGTTAGTGGCACTGGTTGGTGCAGCTGGTTTGGCCATCGGTCTGGCGTTGCAGGGGACGCTTTCGAACCTCGCCGCTGGTGTTATGCTGTTGGGGTTTCGACCCTTCAAAATTGGCGACTATATTACGGCCGCCGGAGAATCTGGCACGGTCCGGTCGATCGGTTTGTTCACCGTTGAGCTCGTCACGACTGACAATGTGCAGGTGATAATTCCCAACGGGGACATCTGGGCTTCTTCCATCACGAACTACTCGATTTACGACACGCGCCGTGCTGAATGGGTGTTCGGAGTTTCTTACGATTCTGACCTGAAGAAAGCCGAGAAAATTTTACACGCGCTAGTCGAGGCCGATGAACGGTCTCACATGGAGCCCGCCCCCTTTGTCAAAGTACCCAACCTTGGCGACAGCTCGGTCGATTTCACGGTGCGAGTTTGGTGTGATCGTGGTGATCACTGGAACTTCAAGTGTGACTTGACCCGCGCCGTTAAGGATGCGTTTGACAAGGGCGGCATCGACATTCCCTACCCTACAGTCACGCAAATTCAGGTCTCGAACTAGATCAAGCCAGCGCGCCGCTGAACTTCCTCGTCACCCATGTACAGTTCCTGACCAAGAAACTCATCGGCGTCAGATGTGCACATCCAAGCGATTGCTTGTGCAGGCCACTCCGGCTTGTAATGGTCTGAGGGGTCCATTTGACTTACTGGATTGATGCCCGACGCTTTGATGGCCGATTGCATATATGTTGCGACCGTCCCTGGGCGGAATCCGATGAACCGGATACCATCATTCGCATGCTCCAACTGCGCGTTGTTTAACAGCATGGCAGTCGCCGCTTTGGCTGCGCAATAATGACTCCAACCCTCCATTGGGGAATGGGCGGCGCCGGAACTAATATTGATAACGGTACCGCTCTGTTGTGTCTGCATGATTGGCAGGGCCGCTCGCAATCCGTTGTATGCCCCGATTAGATTGATCTGAACCGCATGTGCCCAACTTGCCGGATTTGACGTAACTAGCGGGCCGATGGGATCAATGACGCCCGCATTTGCAACGAATAAATCCAGTTTGCCGTAGGTTTCAATGCATATGGCGACGGCACCCTCCACCGATTGAAAGTTGGCAACGTCACAAGCAACAGCGATTGCGTTACCGCCATTTTCGCGAATTCGCTGAGCGTTAGCCTCTATTTGGTCGGCAGTGCGAGCTGCGAGCACAACAGATGCGCCGGCCTCCGCCATGGCAACGGCCGTGGCGGCTCCGATGCCGCGGCTTGCGCCAGTGATGATGGCAACTTTTCCAGTTAGATCGTGCATAAAACCCCCTATCAATTTGTTGCAATTCTGTGTCGGGAGTTCGAGACAATCAACCCAAATCGAGAAATTACGCGCCGTAACTCCTCACAAGCGCGCCCGCAAGTAGGGTCCATCCGTCGGCTATAACGAAAAATGCCAATTTGAAAGGCAATGAGACAACCGCAGGGGGGACCATCATCATGCCCATAGACATAAGCACAGCGGCGATAATCAAGTCGATCAGCAAGAAGGGTAAAAAAATCAGAAACCCGACTTCAAACCCGCGCTGAATTTCCCCCAACAGGAACGATGGCAATAGAATTGACAACGGAACGTCTTGATCCGGTGCGATGTGCGTAGGCGAAATATCTATCATCATGGACAAAGTTTCCACGGAAACGCGAGATTCCATAAAGACCCGAAACGGCGCCATCGTCAGCTCGAAGCTTTCTTCGGCCGTGATCTGTTCTTGCATTAATGGCTCGACTCCCGTTTCCCAAGCTTGGGTGAACACAGGTTCCATCACAAACCATGTCAGAAACATTGCAAGACTGACGATCATCATGTTAGGCGGCGCTTGTTGCACACCGATCGCTTGGCGCAAGATTGAAAGTACGGTGACCATGAACGGAAAGCAGGTCAGCATTATAGCCAACCCAGGCGCGAGGCTGAGGACTGTTAATAACACAAACAACTGAACGGTCCGCAGAGACAGGGAATCGTCACCAATCGCTATCGACAAATCTTGTGCGAGGGCTGGTCCGGCCGAAATTGCGAGCAAGATGGTCGTGATGATGGTCGGCTTGATAGCCCGCCCGAAACGCAAACCTTTACACCCCGCCGGAAAGATCTGCGACTTCGGTTAGTCGAACGCCAAGATGGCCGCTTTCTCCGTTCACCTCTTCTAGTTCACCACGTGCTACCAGCCTGTCGCCTACAAAAATGTCGACGGGGTCTTCGATGCGGCTGTCCAATTGCAGGACGGATTCCTTTTCCAGCTTGATGAGCTCTGACAGCGCCAAGCGCGTCTTCCCAACGGATACCGTCACCTCTATTTGCACCCCCATCAGCGACTTGCTTCGCAGGTTCGACAGGACGTCCGAGTCATTTTCAGCGAGATCGGAGTTGACGTCATGTTCGTTAGTTTGCATGTCGAATTTCCGTTTCTGGCAACTGTTCTACTTCATCAAAGAATCTACTGATCGCAGCTATTGCAGCATCGGCTGTTGCGCCCAGATCAATAAGGTCGAATCCTCCACTCCAACTGACGCGGGCTTGTGTGGGTTGCAACATCGGGTCTTCGGAAACCGCAACGGCAGGATTTTTAGCAACTAGCATTTCGGCGAAAACGCTGCCGATGCCAGGGGGTACGAATATCGTTAACGTGTCATCTGGTGCGCGGATGGCCGCCTCCTCCGCAATTTTGGCAATCTCGGCCGATAGTCCAGCGTTGCTTAGTGACGGCGCGATCGCTTCCGCCAATGACTCGATCAGGGGGCGCAGGGAGGATAACGCTAAACGGTGCGCTTCTTCGCGGGCAAAAAATGTGTCACCAATAACCTCTTGAACGCGGGACAGGCATCTGGATTGTTCCGACGAAAACGCCTCGGAGGCGGCGGCGGCGCCATCGCGAACCCCGGTGAAGTGGTCCTACAAAATCGGACAGTCTGTTAAGGTGTATTCCAACGAGAAGA
>CALCGO010000193.1 GCA_937901055.1 uncultured Rhodobacterales bacterium | reverse complement strand
AAACCCAATAAAGCGAGCCGCCATCCAGCAGTTCCGCCTCGCGGCGTGGCCACATGCGCGTGATGTGATTGGGCGTGTATTCAATACCGTTCGCACGCGCCTCCGCCTCGCGGGCGTTACGCCAACGAGCGAGGTCACTGACCTTTTCGGCCCCGACGCATAACTTTACCAGATTTAGTTCACCGCTCATGTCGTCCTTCATATCAGAGCGCCACGAAACGTCCATAACGTATTGCCAAACCGTATTGCCAAATTCGCCCCCGCAACGTAGTTTGGCTTCCCTACCCACCTTCAGGAGAATACGTGTATGTCTGCATTCGCCGCCCCGATTTCAAAGTCCATCTGGGACATGAAATACCGTTTCAAAACACCTGAAGGCGAGGCGATCGACGAAACGGTTGAGGATAGCTGGCGACGTGTGGCAAGGTCTTTGGCCGCAAGCGAAAAAGACCCAGCAAAGTGGGAAGCTGTTTTCTATGACGCCCTTGAGGGGTTCAAATTCCTGCCCGCTGGCCGCATTCTGGCAGGTGCCGGTACCGAACGCTCCGTAACGCTGTTCAATTGCTTCGTCATGGGCACAATTTCCGACACGATGGGCGGGATTTTCGATAGCCTCAAGGAAGCCGCGTTAACCATGCAGCAAGGCGGCGGCATCGGTTACGATTTTTCCACGCTTCGACCCAAAGGAGCGAGCGTGATTGGCGTGGGCGCAGATGCCTCCGGACCGCTATCGTTCATGGATGTCTGGGATTCGATGTGCCGCACAATCATGTCGGCAGGCTCGCGGCGTGGCGCGATGATGGCGACCATGCGCTGTGATCACCCTGATATCGAAGATTTCATCACCGCCAAACAGGACGCGGCACGCTTGCGGATGTTCAACCTCTCCGTTCTGATCACCGACCCGTTTATGGAGGCCGTAAAGGCTGACGGTCCGTGGGATCTGGTATTTGGTGGCAAGATTTACCACACCGTTCAGGCGCGGGATCTGTGGAACAAGATCATGCGCTCCACTTACGATTTCGCCGAACCGGGTGTGATTTTCATCGACCGGATCAACCAGAAAAACAATCTGAATTATGTCGAGAGCATCGCGGCAACCAACCCTTGCGGCGAACAACCCCTGCCCCCATATGGCGCGTGTCTGTTAGGTTCGATCAATCTGGCGCGGCTGGTTTCCAACCCCTTCGACAAGGCCGCAACGCTTGACACCGACGCGCTTGGTGCGCTGGTCACCGTGGCTATTCGTATGATGGACAACGTAGTGGACACCAGCCGTTTCCCGCTGGCTGAACAACAGGCCGAAGCGATGGCGAAACGTCGTATCGGGCTGGGCGTTACCGGTTTGGCCGACGCGTTGCTGATGACGGGCTTGCGCTATGGCTCGGAAGAAGCCGCGCGGCAAACTGAAGAATGGCTTAAAGCAATCGCGCGCGCGGCGTATCTGGCCTCGGCGCATTTGGCTGCCGAAAAGGGTGCGTTCCCGTTGTTTGACGCCAAACCCTATCTGGCCGGCGACACGATGATGGCGATGGACGACGAAGTCCGTGCCGCTGTCGAAAAGCACGGCATCCGTAACGCGTTGTTAACCTCTATCGCGCCTACTGGCACGATCAGTCTTTATGCGGGTAACGTCTCCAGCGGAATCGAGCCGGTGTTCGCCTATGCCTACACCCGCAAGGTTTTGCAAAAAGATGGCTCTCGCACCGAAGAAGAGGTCGAGGATTACGCCGTCAAACTATGGCGCGAAAAGTTCGGCGATAAGGAATTACCCGAATACTTCGTTAACGCCCAGACACTAGCCCCGATTGACCATGTTCGCATGCAAGCGGCGGCGCAAAAGTGGGTGGACTCGAGCATATCGAAAACCATCAACTGCCCTGAAGATATCGACTTCGAGGCCTTCAAGGAAATCTATCTAGAGGCGTGGGATACCGGCTGCAAAGGCTGCACAACCTATCGCCCGAACGAGGTGACCGGATCAGTCCTGACCGTCAGCGAAAAGGTCGAATCCCAACCCGTAGACGAAGCACCAGACCACGCAGGCGAGGTTGTGTATCTGTCCGAACCGCTCGACCGCCCCGAAAACCTGCAAGGCCAGACCTACAAAATCAAATGGCCCGAAAGCGAACACGCGATTTACATCACGCTTAACGATGTTGTCATCGGCGGCCACCGCCGCCCGTTCGAGGTGTTCATCAACTCCAAAAACATGGAGCATTTCGCCTGGACAGTTGCCCTGACCCGCATGATTTCCGCCGTATTCCGGCGCGGCGGCGATGTCTCGTTCGTAGTCGAAGAACTGAAAGCCGTGTTCGACCCACGCGGCGGGGCATGGGTTGGCGGCAAGTACATTCCGTCCATTTTGGCCGCAATCGGCGGCGTGATTGAACGGCACATGATCGAAACCGGATTTATTTCCGGCGAGGGCATGGGCCTAAAGACGGACCCACAGGCCGAAGCCATAGCCGTCGGCGAGCGCCCCCGCGCACCAGCCTGCCCAAACTGCGGCCAATACGCGATGCGAATGATTGAGGGCTGCATGACCTGCGGAGATTGCGGGCACTCGAAGTGCGGGTGAATTCCTAGGGCGCGTGGTTTCACGCCCCGATTCACGATATATTAACCAAACCCGCGTATAACCAACCTCGCTGAGCAAGGTTCTGACAAAGCCACTAGGGGTTATCGCGCTGGGCATCTGAAGATACATCACCTGACAAACCGCTCGATAATCGGGGTGTCTGGTACAGCAGGCGCTCCGGTCGCTTGGATCGGGCAGCCGCAGCGCGATAGCTTTCGCACTTTCGGCCACGTTACCCCAACGTGACCAGATCAGGTTCCATAGCAGAACCCACCGAGTACCCCCGATAATTTGGCGCAAAATCCCTTCGACCAGCGGTTTTGCTGTGCCTTATCGGCCCAGATAGTCCCCCAACGCACGCACCTTGTTGAAAAATTCGCTGGTGGATGCGCGCGGGATAAAGACTTTTTGATCACCAACGCGAATATAAACCTGCGGACCATCCCCCAACACACCGGAACGCCCAAGTTCTACGTCTAAAGTTTCGGCATTCGCGTCGGACGAGGCCTTGCATGAATTCTTTGAAAAATAGGATGTGCCTTCCATTTGCCTCTCCTAAAATGGTTAAAAGGAAAGTTTAGCACAACTTTTTCACATCACGAAATCCGCACCTTAAGCCTTGCCATATCCCCCAGCTGTCGGCGGCTGCACGATTACGGCATCACCCGCTTCCAGTATGGTTTGATCACAGCCCTTCAACGTCTCGACAGTACCGTCAACGCGGCGCACTTGTGTCAAACCTAACTGCCCGTTCTCACCACCTTCAAGCCCCATCGGGGGCAGCGTCCGACTGGAGGACAAGATCGCGCAATCCATCCGCTCCAAGAACCGCAAAGTACGGCGTGTGCCGGAACCCGCGTGCCATTTTCCCTTACCGCCAGAACCATGGCGAATGTGGAAATCCTCTAACAGAACCGGATAGCGGAACTCCAAAATCTCAGGGTCCGTCAGACGCGAATTTGTCATGTGCACCTGCACGGCATCCGTACCATTAAAGCCCGGGCCTGCAGGGGAGCCCGAACAAATCGTCTCGTAATATTGATAGACATCATTGCCAAACGTCAGGTTATTCATCGTCCCTTGCGTATTCGCCATCGCGCCTAGTGCTGCCAACAACGTATTGGTAACATGCTGGGAAGTCTCGACATTTCCGGCCACAACAGCCGCGGGGTATTTCGGGCGCAACATGCAATCGTCTGGTATGATGATGTTGATCGGCTTCAGACAACCCGCGTTCATCGGGATATTTCCATCGACCATCAAGCGGAACGCGTAAAGCACCGCGGCGCGTGCCACAGGTTCCGGCGCGTTAAAATTGCTGTCCTGCTGCGGCGAGGTTCCGGTGAAATCAACCGTCGCTTCACGGCGATTTTTGTCGACCGCAATCTTCAACTTAATCACCGCACCTTGGTCCGTGCGCGTCTCCCACTCGCTGTCTTTCAGCACGTCAATCACGCGCCGAACATTCTCCTCGGCGTTGTCCTGCACGTGGCCCATATAGGCGTTCACGACGTCCAGACCGAACTGGTTAACCATTTTACGCAGCTCCTGAATGCCCTTTTCATTGGCGGCAATCTGGGCCTTCAAATCAGCGGTATTCTGGTAGGGGTTGCGGCACGGATAAGCGTGATCGGTTAGCAACGTCTGCAAGGCTTCCTCGCGGAATTCCCCACGGTCAACCAACAGGAAGTTGTCGAACAACACCCCTTCTTCGTTAACGTTTGTCGCCAACGGCGTCATCGAACCGGGGGCCGAGCCACCCACATCCGCATGATGCCCGCGCGAAGCCACATAGAACAAAATGTCCACACCCGCGTCATCAAACACTGGCGTCACCACCGTAATATCGGGCAAATGCGTACCACCATTATAAGGGG
>CALCGO010000192.1 GCA_937901055.1 uncultured Rhodobacterales bacterium | reverse complement strand
TTTCACCCGAACGCCTCTTTTTTCGTGCCTATTTTCCGTATGTTTCGTCCAACGCATACCCCGAAGAACGCACCGTTCGGATCGGGTCCACCAATCCACCCTTGTTCAGCGCTTTGCGAAGCCGCCCGACATGCACATCGACGGTGCGGGCTTCGACGTATATGTCCTGCCCCCAAACACGGTCCAGCAGTTGCTCCCGGCTATAAACTCGCCCCGGGCGTTTTATCAGGGTCTCTAACAGGCGAAATTCCGTTGGACCAAGTTCAATCGACTGATCTGCCCGTGTAACCCGCATGGTTTCCCGATCCATCGCGATGTCACCAAATGTAATGACATTCACCGCCGTTCCGGGGTTCGTGCGTCGTAAAACTGCGTGAATACGTGCCACCAATTCCTTCATCGAAAACGGCTTGGTCACATAGTCATCCGCGCCTTTTTCAAACCCTTTCAAGCGGTCTTCTTCCTCGGCGCGGGCGGTTAGCATGATCACAGGAATTTCGCGTGTTTCATCTCGCGCGCGCAGCTGTCGGCAAATTTCGATGCCAGAGACATGTGGCAACATCCAGTCCAGAAGAATAATATCCGGCTGCATTTCATTCGCTGCCATCAAGGCCTCGTCGCCATCGTCAACAACGGTAACGGTAAACCCTTCGGCTTTCAGATTGTATTTCAACAGCAGGCTAATTGCCTCCTCGTCTTCAACAACCAGAACTTTGATACTCATATTAGCCCCCTAAAACGGCGCGATGCCAAGACCGAGTGGTTCACCCTTCGGTCGATCATCACCCAGTGGTTCACCCTTTACAACGTAGTAAATCATTTCAGAGATATGTGTAGTGTGATCCCCGATCCGCTCCAGATTTTTCGCAACGAACAGAAGCTGACTTCCAAGGCCAATCATCCGGCTGTCTTCCATCATATACGTCACGACCTCGCGGAAGATCGCGTTATACATTTCGTCGATTTCTACATCGCGGTTCCAGATATCCACGGCAAGCTCTGCATTGCGCTGCGCGTGTGCATCCAGAATTTCTGATAACTGTCGCAAAGTTTCCTGACCCATGTGCACAATCGAATGCGATATTTTAACTGGCTTTGCGTCCGCCAAATAGATCGCGCGGCGTGCAATGTTTTTGGCCAAATCACCGATGCGCTCCAACGTTGAGGCAATTTTGATCGCCGACAACAGCACCCTTAAATCTTGCGCCATGGGTTGGCGCAAGGCGATGATCTGTGTGGATAACTCCTCCAGACCAAGCTCCATCGCGTCAAGTTGTTTGTCCTTAATGATGACCGTTTGCGCCAATACTTTGTCACGGTTTTTCAAGGCCTCCAGTGCCTCGCGCAGCAGCTCTTCAACCAGCCCGCCCATCTCCGATATTTTCGCTTGAACGGTGATAAGATCATCGTCGAAAGCGGATACAATATGGCGTCCTTCTGACATGTTAGCTCTCCTTTAACCGAACCGGCCGGTAATGTAATCTTGTGTGCGCTGGTCAATCGGATTGGTAAAAATCGTCGACGTGTCGCCGTATTCTACCATATCCCCCAGATGAAAAAACGCCGTTTTCTGCGAAACACGGGCCGCCTGCTGCATCGAGTGTGTGACGATCACGACGGAATAGTTATGCCGCAACTCGTCAATCAATTCTTCGATCTGTGCGGTCGCAATAGGATCCAGTGCCGAGGCTGGCTCGTCCATCAACAACACCTCCGGCGCGGTTGCGATTGCACGTGCGATACACAAACGCTGCTGCTGGCCACCCGAAAGCGAAGTGCCAGGCGCGTGAAGGCGGTCCTTGACCTCTTTCCAGATCGCAGCACGGCGAAGCGATTTTTCGACGACCTCTTCGAGATCGGTTTTGTTCCCCACTAGCCCGTGAATACGCGGCCCGTAAGCGACGTTATCAAAGATCGACTTCGGGAATGGGTTTGGCTTTTGAAACACCATCCCCACCTTGGCACGTAACTGCACAGGGTCCACGGATTTTGCGTAAATATCTTCACCATCCATCAGCAGATCACCAGTGATCTTGCAGGAATCAATCGTGTCGTTCATCCGGTTCAAACACCGCAGGAACGTTGATTTTCCACATCCTGATGGTCCGATAAAGGCCGTCACCGTATTGTTCAGAATGTCCACCGACACATCGTTGATCGCGTGGTTATCGCCGTAAAACACATCGACATTCTTCGTCGAAATTTTAACTGTATCTGTCATATCACTCATCTTTTCTACCACCGCCGCTCGAACCGTTTACGAAGGAATACGGCTAGCCCGTTCATCAAAACCAAAAACACCAGCAAAACCAAAATCGCTGCCGAAGTCCGTGCCTCGAACGCCCGTTCAGGGAAGTCCGACCAACGGTAAATCTGCACCGGTAAGACCGTCGCGCTATCCATAATGCCCTTCGGCACATCAACGATAAACGCCACCATGCCGATCATAATCAGGGGTGCAGTTTCACCCAGCGCGCGCGCCATGCCGATAATCGTACCTGTCAAAATACCGGGCATCGACAGCGGCAAAACATGGTGAAACGCCGTTTGTAATTTCGATGCACCAATCCCCAACGCCGCATCCCTGATAGAAGGCGGTACCGCCGCCATCGCCGCACGAGACGCGATGATGATCGTTGGCAAAGTCATAACGGCCAGCACGATACCACCAGCCAAAGGCGCCGACCTTGGCACACCGAAGAAGCCAAGGAACACAGCCAACCCCAAAAGCCCGTAAACGATAGAGGGCACAGCCGCGAGGTTGTTAATATTCACCTCGATAAACGTGTTCATCAGGTTTTTCTTGGCGAACTCTTCAAGGTATATCGCGGCCATAACCCCAATCGGGAACGCCAGCAGGATTGTCACCAGCATCGTCCAGAATGACCCGACGGCCGCGCCCCATATGCCCGCCAACTCCGGCTCGCGACTATCACCTGCTGTGAAGAACCGCGTGTTAAAGACGGTTTCGACCACACCTGCACTACGCAGGTTCTCGATCAATACGATCTGTAAATCGGACACTTTGCGCGACGCTTCGGGTAAATCTTGCAAGTAAACCTGCCAGTCACCTGCCGCCAATTTGACGTTGTCGAGTGTGCCAATAACATCGCCTTCGCCGCCCGTAGCGGAAACCGTGATCAGTTTCACCCAAGTTTCGCCGATGCGTACCAGCACGGATGGGGAATTCTTGTCCAAAGCCTTGGTTTCGCCGTCCTGTGCGGCGCTTGCCTCCAACGCGATCGCCAATGCAATCAACCGATCCCGTTCAGCTTCACGCTTGGCGGCCTCAACCAAATCACCACGTTCCACAAACACCGCGCGGCCATTTTCCTGCAACTCTGCTTGGGCACGATTAAACGCGGCCTTACCCAGCAAATCTGCCTTAAGGCGCGCCATAACGAAGGCGAAATCTTCAGCCGAAGAACTCACAATCGCAGTTTTGCCATTGCTTTCAACTGTCAGGTCGCCGTCAGCGTTTTGCGCGACCAGATCGCCGTAGGACCCCTTCAGATACAAATCAGCGATGTCCGACGCCAAGAACCGGAATTCCGGCGTCTGCCCAACAATCGACTGTGTCGTCATCGCCAGCGCGCGCAGCTCGAACGCTGCGCCGCCGCTGATGATGTCATACATCGCCCGCTTGTCGCCGCGCGATTTCACGAACGGGAAGGCCGCTTTCAGCGCATCTTTGGTAAGCCCGCCATAGTTTGCACGACCAATTGTCGATGCATCGCCCGTACCATCAGGGTCAATTTCCTCCGCCTCGAGGTGCACCGGCAAGGTAATATAGCTTTCCGTGAACGCACCGGAGGCCTTGCTGATCACCGACCACATCAACGTAATCAACGCAGCCCCAGCCAGCACAATAGCCAAGATGCCATAAGCCTTCAGCCGCCATTCCGCCGCACGACGTTTTTTCAAACGCGCCGCGGATTCCGGCGAGTTATGAATTTTCGACAGTTCAGTCATGCTAACCATCAGTCATATTTCTCCCGGTATTTCCGCACGAAGCGCAGGGCCAAAATGTTAAGCGCCAGCGTGATGCAGAATAGTGTGAAGGCCAGTGTGAAGGCAGGACCAGCGGCGGTTGAAGCCTCCGTGTCGCCTGTGATCAGCATTACGATTTGTACGGTTACGGTTGTCACGGCTTCCAGCGGATTGGCCGTCAGGTTCGCACCTTGGCCAGCGGCCATCACCACGATCATGGTTTCGCCGATTGCGCGGGATACCCCAAGCAAAACCGCCGAAACGATGCCCGGCAGGGCGGCGGGTAAAACCACCTGACGTACCGTTTCGGCTTTGGTTGCGCCAAGGCCATATGACCCGTCACGCAAGCTTTGCGGCACCGCGTTAATCACATCATCGGACAGGGAACTGATGAACGGGATAATCATAATCCCCATCACGATCCCTGCCGCCAATGCGCTTTCGGATGCAACCGAAAGGCCAAATGCCTCGCCCGAGGTACGAATGAACGGGGCGACAGTGATTGCTGCGAAAAACCCGTAAACCACCGTTGGAATGCCCGCCAGAATTTCCAGCATCGGCTTGGCCCATGCCCGCACTTTGGGCGACGCAAAATCCGACAGGTAGATCGCCGCGAACAACCCGATAGGCACAGCCACCAACATGGCGATTCCGGTTATCATCAGCGTACCTGCAAACAGTGGCACGGCACCGACTTTGTCCATATCCATCAGGCCGTCGTGCACGCCGGAAAGCGGGCTCCATCTTGTGCCGAACAAGAACTTATCTACACGCCAACCGATGCTGGCGAAGAAATTAAATGTCTCGAATATCAGCGACAGAACAATACCCAGCGTCGTCAGCACCGCGACCGCCGCCGAGGCCCAGAGGATGCTGCGAATGATCGTTTCCGACCGGTTCCGCGCCCGCCAGTCAGCCGATATTCTGCGCATGTTAACCACGCCAGCGACAAACGCCCCACCAAGCGAGATTGCAATCGTTGCCCAAACTCGCAAAGCGTCAGCCCGTGCAAAGCTTGCGGCAGTTGCTTCGCGCAGCGGGTCATTCTTGGAACTTACCAGTCCGGTCGCAATGGCAATGGCATCCGATAGAACCAGATCAATCTCGATGTCGCGGGCATCCGGCAACGCTGCGCGAATGTCAGCAATAAACTTCGCGTGCAAATACGCATTCCAGCCCAATATCAGCGCCAACAACAATGCCAGCCCGACGATCATCACCCACAGCATCACATATGTACCGTGATAGCTGGGCCGCGAGTGCAGGTTCGCCAAAACACCCTGACTGGCTGAAATTGCTTTGGCCCGCGACAGGATGAAAAACCCTATCGCGAGACCAACAATCAACAAGGCCGTAAGGGCTAGCATTCCGCAATCCCTATGCGCAAAGCTAGCTCCATTCGTCACCTGACATCTGTTCCAAGCCATTCACTCGGTCGGCGTTTTGTTCAAACTCATCCTCGAACAGCGGGATCAAGCCTTTGTCGGCCAAGTAGCCTTCTTCACCAGCCGCAGCGTCGCTTGAGAATTCGGCAGTGTATTCTGCCATGCCCGGGATCACGTCGATGTGCGCGACTTTGATGTAGTAATAAAGCGACCGCGAAATCTCGTATTCGCCATCTGCGATGTTGTCAAAAGTCGGATCCACACCGTCAATCGAGGCCCCTTTGATGACGTCTGAATTCTGATCAAGAAACGAGAACCCAAACACGCCTAACGCATTCGGGTTTGCTTCCAGCTTCGATACGATCAGATTATCGTTTTCGCCAGCTTCAACAAATGCGCCGTCTTCGCGAATGGAAACGCCGTCACAGGCAACCAATTCGGTCAGCTCGCAACCCTCTTCCATGACCAGTTCTTCGAACGCGTCGCGCGTACCGGAGGATGGCGGAGGCCCAAGCACTTCGATC
>CALCGO010000191.1 GCA_937901055.1 uncultured Rhodobacterales bacterium | reverse complement strand
ACCGAGGCCATGCGCGAGCTTGGTTCCGAAGCTGGGCTAGACGACGCCATCGTCATCAACACCTGCGCCGTCACATCCGAGGCCGTCCGTTCAGCCAAACAACGTATCCGCAAACTGCGCCGTGAAAACCCCGACGCCCGCATGATCGTAACTGGTTGCGCCGCGCAGACCGAACCCGCCACTTTCGCGGAGATGCCCGAAGTCGACCTCGTTCTCGGTAACCTCGAAAAAATGCAGGGCGACACTTGGAACAGCCTCGCCAAACCAAATTTCATCGGTGAGACCGAAAAAATCCAAGTCAACGACATCATGGCCGCAACCGAAACTGCAGGCCACCTGATCGACGGCTTCGGCACACGTGCTCGCGCTTACGTACAAGTCCAAAACGGCTGCGACCATCGCTGCACCTTCTGCATTATCCCCTATGGCCGCGGTAATTCCCGCTCCGTCCCAGCAGGCGTAGTGGTCGAACAAATCCAGCGCCTAGTCGATAAAGGGTTCAACGAAATCGTGCTAACCGGCGTCGATATGACCAGTTGGGGCGCAGACTTGCCCGCAGGGCCAAAACTGGGCGACCTAGTCCAACGCATCCTGCGCCTCGTCCCCGACTTGCCCCGCCTGCGTATCAGTTCCATCGATTCAATCGAGGCTGACCCAGCCCTGATAGACGCCATTGCCTCCGAACACCGCCTGATGCCGCACTTGCACCTGTCGCTGCAAGCTGGCGACAACATGATCCTCAAACGCATGAAACGCCGCCACAATCGCGAGGATGCGATCCAGTTCTGCGAAGACATGCGCAAAGCCCGCCCCGATATCATCTACGGCGCCGACATCATCGCAGGCTTCCCGACAGAAACCGACGAGATGTTCGAAAATTCCCTACGTCTGATCGAAGATTGCGGCCTGACCTGGCTGCACATCTTCCCCTATTCCGCCCGCGAAGGCACGCCCGCCGCGCGGATGCCTGCCGTTAACGGTGCGATTATCAAAGAACGCGCCGCCCGCTTACGCGAAGCGGGTGAAGTACGCGTGCAAAACCATCTGCGCTCCCAAATCGGCAAGCAACATAGCATCCTGATGGAAAACGCCCACATGGGCCGAACCGAAGCTTTCACCGAAGTTCACTTTGACACGCCCCAAGAAGTCGGACAGATTGTCACCGCAACAATCATTGGCCAAAACGACAAGCAACTGTTGGCCTCCTAAAACGGTAGAAACACATGCACCCGAATCCGATATTCCGCAAAGCCAGCCACACGAGTGCCTTGGAATTCGCCAAACAGCGCGGCTTCGGCATCCTTAGCATCAACGGCGAAGACGGCCCGATCGCCGCCCACGTACCGTTCATTGTTTCCGAAGATGGCACCTATATCGAAGCGCACGTTATGCGTTCAAACCCCATCGCACGTGCGTTGAAAACATCGCAGACAGCCCTGCTCGCTGTGTCTGGCCCAGACGGTTATATATCGCCCGACTGGTACGGCGTGGAAGACCAAGTCCCGACATGGAACTACACGGCCGCTCATCTTCGCGGTCAACTACAGCTGCTACCACAAGACGACCTGTTAGGTGTCCTTGAACGTCTATCCGACGAATTCGAAGCCCGCCTCGCCCCCAAGCCCATCTGGAAAACCGACAAGGTTCAAGCTGAGGCACTCAACAAGATGATGCGCATGATCGTCCCGATCCGCCTCGATATCTCGTCCATCGACAGCACAACGAAGCTTGGCCAGAACAAAACGGATGCAGCACGCATTGGCGCAGCAGAAGGTTTGGAGACTTCAAACCTAGGGTCAGAACGATCAACTCTTGCCCAGTTGATGCGCGAGGCCCTAGACTAAGTCGAACCCAACCAATCGAGGCCACTCATGAAGCTCTACTACGCCGCCGCATCCCCGTTCGTTCGCAAAGTCCTGATCGCGCTGCACGAAACCAACCTGATTGATCAGGTCGAGATAGTCCCCGTCACTGTCAGCCCGGTCGCACCGGGCGATGTCGTGCCCGCGCACAATCCGCTTGGCAAAATACCGTGCCTAGAACTGGATGACGGAACCGCGCTCTATGACAGCCGTGTGATAACCCGTTATATCTCCACACTGGCCCCTGCCACCAACCTCTACCCCGAGGACGACAGCCTATGGGATGCCCTGACACTAGAAGCCACCGCTGACGGTATCATGGACGCTGCCGTAACCATGACCTACGAACGCCGCGTTCGCCCTGAAGACAAGGTCTTTGAAACATTCCTCGACGCGCAATGGCAAAAAATCGACCGGGCCCTCACGGCCATCGAAAACCGCTGGATGACGCAGTTGAACGAACAGAAGAACCTGCCAGTGCTGGCCGTCGCTGCTGCGCTTACCTATGTGGACCTGCGCCACGATGATCGCGGCTGGCGCAATACACATCCGACGCTGGCCGCATGGGAAGCAGAAATTCGCGAACGCCCGTCGCTAGCGGCAACAGTTCCCGCCGTATAACAGCCGGAAAACGCGCACTACACGTCGCTTCACACGCGCCTTGCGTGGCAGCGGCGTGGTTTATACTCTGCAATAACACCGTTTCTTCACGGAGGCCGAGATGTCGGACAAAATCACGTTCACCCTTGATGGCACAGAAGTCACAGCCCACGATGGCGAGTCCATCTGGGAGGTCGCCAAACGCCTCGGCACCGATATCCCGCACCTGTGCCACTCCGACAAACCCGGATACCGCAGCGACGGAAACTGCCGCGCCTGTATGGTAGAGATTGACGGTGAACGCGTCTTGGCCGCCTCCTGCATCCGCACACCAACTGAAGGCATGACCGTCAAGTCATCCTCCGAACGCGCCCAAAAATCCCGTAAAATGGTGATGGAACTGCTGCTCGCCGACCAACCAGCCGAAGCCCACGACGAATCCTCGCATTTATCTGACATGGCTAAAGCCCAGAATATCTCAGGCAGCCGCTTCCCTAAATCGGAAATCGCAGTCCCACTATTGGATGCCAGCCACGTCGCCATGCGTGTCAATCTTGATGCGTGCATCCACTGCAACCTCTGCGTCCGCGCCTGCCGCGAAGTACAAGTCAACGACGTTATCGGCATGTCAAACCGTGGTGGTTCCGCCGAAATCACCTTCGACTTCAACGACCCCATGGGTGCGTCCAGCTGCGTGGCTTGCGGTGAATGCGTACAGGCCTGCCCGACAGGCGCCCTGATGCCCGCAACCGCATTAGACGAAATGGAACACGGCGACAGCAAAGACTATGATCGCGAAGTCCAGTCCATCTGCCCCTACTGCGGCCTCGGCTGTCAACTTTCTTTCAAAATCAAAGACAACAAGATTGCATGGGTGGATGGCGTCGACGGCCCCGCCAACGAAAACCGCCTCTGCGTCAAGGGCCGCTTCGGTTTTGACTATATCAGCCACCCACACCGCCTGACTAAACCCCTTATCCGTCGCTACGACGCCCCTGCCAAAGGCTTGAACGTCGATCCATCCAACCCATTGACCCACTTCCGCGAAGCAACATGGGAAGAAGCGATGGACGCCGCCGCAAACGGCCTCGCGCATTTACGTGATACCAAAGGTGGCAAATCCATCGCAGGATTCGGTTCGGCTAAATGCTCCAACGAAGAAGCCTACCTGTTCCAAAAACTCATTCGCGCAGGCTTCCACCACAACAACGTTGACCACTGCACCCGCCTCTGCCACGCATCCTCCGTCGCCGCACTGATGGAAAACGTAGGTTCCGCCGCCGTAACAGCCACCTTCAACGAGATCGAAAACGCCGACTGCGCCATCATCATCGGCTCCAACTCAATCGAGAACCACCCCGTCGCCGCCACCTATTTCAAGCAATTCTCCAAACGCGGCGGCAACATGATCGTCATGGACCCACGCGGCGTCGGCTTAGGCCGCCACGCGAACCACCGCTTGAAATTCAAACCGGGCACGGACGTGGCAATGCTAAACGCCATCATGCACGTGATCGTCGATGAAGACCTTCAGGACAAGGAATACGTCGCCAAATACACCGAAAACTGGGAGGCGATGAAAACCCACCTCCTCGATTTCTCGCCCGAGAAAATGGCCCCCATATGCGGTGTTGATGCCGAAACCCTCCGCACCGTTGCTCGCGAATTCGCAACCGCCAAAGCCGCGATGATCTTCTGGGGCATGGGTGTTTCGCAACACATCCACGGCACCGACAACGCGCGTTGCCTGATTTCACTAGCGCTGATGACCGGAAATGTCGGCAAACCGGGCGCAGGCCTCCACCCGCTACGTGGTCAAAACAACGTTCAAGGCGCCTCCGACGCAGGCATGATCCCGATGTTCCTGCCCGACTACCAAACCGTCACCGACGATACGATCCGCGCCAAATTCATCGACCTGTGGCAATCCGAAGACTTCGGTGCCGAAAAAGGCCTGACCGTCGTTGAAATCATCGACGCGATCCATAACGATGATATCAACGGCATGTATATCCTTGGCGAAAACCCCGCCATGTCGGACCCCGATGTCGAACACGCGCGCGATGCGTTGGCCAAACTCGACCACCTTGTCGTTCAAGACATCTTCCTGACCGAAACCGCCAATTACGCGGACGTAATCCTGCCCGCATCCGCATGGGCTGAAAAATCCGGCACCGTCACCAACACCAACCGCCAAGTCCAAATGGGCCGCCCAGCCGTCCCATCGCCTGGCGAGGCACGCCCCGATTGGGCCATCACCACAGATCTTGCACAACGCCTTGGACTGGACTGGAACTACACACACCCAAGCGAAGTTTTCGCCGAAATGAAAATGGTCATGAACTCGCTGGACAACATCACTTGGGAACGGCTCGAACGCGAAACCGTAACCTACCCCAGCCTGTCACCCGAAGACCCCGGTCAGGCAATCGTCTTCACCGACGGTTTCCCGCGCCCTGACAAACGCGCGAAATTCACACCCGCTGAAATCGTTTCCCCAGCCGAAACGCCTGATGCCGAATACCCCTTCATCCTGATCACAGGCCGCCAACTCGAACACTGGCACACCGGCACCATGACTCGCCGCACGAACGTGCTGAACGCCGTGGAACCCGAAGCCAACTGCTCGCTTCACCCGCGAACATTGAAAAAACTGGGCGTAGAGCCGGGCGGCATGGTCAACCTAACCACGCGCCGCGGAACCATCACCATAATGGCCCGCGCTGATCGCGGCGTCGCCGAAGACAACGTCTTCCTCCCCTTCGCCTATGTGGAGGCGGCGGCCAACATCCTGACCAACTCGGCCCTCGACCCCTACGGCAAAATCCCCGAGTTCAAGTTTTCCGCCCTAAAAGTCGAGGCCGCACGGGAAGGGTAGCAGTTACCGGAATCTAAACGCTCGCCGCCAACATGGCGATCGTTTCAACACGCCCAATCTCGATATCACTTTGACGAAACAGCCAGATGCGTGCCCCTCGTCAACGCATCGACAAGGGCTTCAACCTCGGATGCCAGACATTCGGGCGGCGTGCCGACGTGGCGGCCATGAAAAGACAACTGAACTACACCGTGAACCGCCGCAAACATCGTTTGCGCTCTGAGCCGAAGTGCCTCCAGCCCAAGGTCCGGCCGCATCGCCGCCAGTGGCGCGATGATTTGCTCGATCAGAACAGCGTGCTCCTTCTTGTACCAATCAGGAATTTCGACATCATCCGGAAGACGGTGGAAGAAAATGGCAGACCACAGGCGGCTATTGTTTACGGCGAAATCAATATAGGCCCGTGCTAGCGATTGTATCGTCTCGGTAGGGGTCACATCAACAACCACCGCATCACGCAACACGTCACCCAACCGATTGAGCGTTCGCGAGTTAACCAAAATCACGAGCCGGTCCAGATCCTCTACAGAATTGTACAGCGCCCCCAAAGAACAGCCTGCGTCCGCGGTCACGTCTCTTGCCTTTAGACCACGCAACCCTTGCGCGGCAATTCTTGCCTCAGCCGCATCAACCAGCCGCACGCGAAGCGCTTCTCGTTTGCTCTCACTTTTGCTTCCCATCCGGAACCTCATAAATTTTATTTTGAACAATGTTCACGAAAATCCTTGAACATTGTTCACGAGCACATATATCGTTTCTCATGAACACTGTTCATATAGCAAAGGAGGATGAAATGTTCAAACAATTAGTAACTTTGGTTCGCGGCCAATCCAATGAAGGCACACAAGCCGTGCTAGACGCGAACGCACTGTCATTGTTGCGCCAGCAAATGCGGGACGCAGCACAGGGCGTCAATAAATCCCGCAAAGCGGTAGCCGTCGTAATCGCCTACGCCGAACGCGAAAAAGCATCTCTGAACCGGCTTGAAACCCAGATTTCGGATCTCGAAGCGCGTGCTTTGGATGCATTGGAGCAGGATAGCGTAGACCTCGCTTCCGAAGCAGCAGGCACCATTGCCCAGCTCGAAGCCGAGCGCGACACAACTCGTAAGGTGATCGAGGCCTATCAAACGCAAATTCTTCGGTTGAAACAATGCCTTACAGAAAACGAAACCTGCCTTCGTAAAATGAAGCGTGGACAGCACCTAGCGGAGGCAAATGACAAAGCTCAACGCCTAAGCGGGGTAATGCCATCAGGTTATATCAACGACTTAAAGGACGCTGAAGCAACTTTGAAACGCTTGCAGGAACGTCAGGAACATGCGGAGGCGACCGCAACGGCAATGGTAGAGCTATCGGCCGAAACCAGTGCCGAAAGTATGACCGAGCGGCTGGCCGAGGCAGGCTACGGCGCCCCGCTAAAAGCTGACGCGGCTGCAGTGCTCGATCGCTTGAAGAAGAAAGCGCAATAGAAA
>CALCGO010000190.1 GCA_937901055.1 uncultured Rhodobacterales bacterium | reverse complement strand
AAACAGCAAAGCGTCACGTCAGTGACCGCAGTCACATCATAAATAGCTGTGTCACGTCCTGGTCTGCCGATAAAATCGGATGGTAGCAAAAGGCCCATTGTTTGCTTGCGCCCATCTTCCATTAACCGCTCAATCGTCGCAGTCCCAGATACAACAGTTCCCACAAAGCCCATGCGGTCACCGCTCCACATGATGGGTTGGCCTGCCTCAAAGCTGCGATAATACTTCATGGAATCGAGTTCGACCAACTCGTCCGGCTCACATGTCGCGCAGACTGCCCGATGCCGAATAGGGCATTGGCTACAGTTCTTTTCATAACTCTGAACAGGGGTCATTGAGCCGTTCCTAACAATTCATTTATGTCCGTCGATAAGACTATCCCATGGTTCAATGTGATACTGCAACCAATGGGTATGCTTGGCGGTTATGCCGCACCCGCAGGGATAGGATATCACAGCGCAGTCGGATCAGGAAATTTTCCCTGTATCATGGCCTTTTGAAACCGAGAAACACGCGATATGATGTGCGATCACTTGCAGTTAGGGGCTACAACATTGCAAACGCCATATTACTTGATCGACAAAACAAAACTGCTGCCCAACCTTGAAAAAATTGCATGGCTCCGCGAGGCGTCTGGTGCAAAATCTTTGTTAGCGCTGAAATGTTTTGCGACATGGTCCGTTTTTGACTTCATGGCGCAGTACATGGATGGATCGACAAGTTCGTCTTTATACGAGGTACGTTTGGGGCATGAAAAGTTTGCGGGCGAAACACACGCTTATTCTGTTGCATATGCGGATCATGAGATAGCGGATGTTTTGACATATTCGGACAAGATCATATTCAATTCGATTGGGCAGTTACAGAAGTTTGCAAGTGTTTCCGAGGGTCATATTCGCGGTTTGCGAGTAAATCCAGGTGTGTCGACGTCCAGCTTTGATCTCGCCGATCCGGCCCGTCCGTTTAGCCGATTGGGTGAACATGATCCTGTCGCTGTTGCGCAAGTAGCGGACCAGATCACTGGATTGATGTTCCACAACAACTGCGAAAACGATGATTTCGCGCGGTTTGATGAGATGCTGACATTGATCGAGAACCGCTTTGGTGCAACGATTAAGCGAATGGACTGGATTAGTTTGGGTGGTGGCATTCATTTTACCGGCGAGGGTTATCCGCTGGAAAAACTTGCGGCCCGCCTCAAGAAGTTGAGTGATGATTGTGGTGTTCAAGTTTACTTAGAACCCGGAGAAGCTGCGATTACAGGGGGCGCGACCCTTGAGGTGACGGTTCTCGACACGATGCATAACGGCAAGAACCTTGCCATCGTCGATAGCTCGATTGAGGCCCATATGCTGGATTTACTGATCTACAGAGAGCCAGCCAAAGTGTCCCCGAATGCCGGTGATCATGAATGGATGATCTGTGGTAAATCCTGTCTTGCAGGCGATGTTTTTGGCGAATTCAGGTTTGATGCGCCATTGCAAGCCGGTGACCGGCTTTCGTTTCAGGACGCAGCTGGCTATACCATGGTCAAGAAGAACTGGTTCAACGGGGTGAAAATGCCCAGCATCGTAATCCGCGAATTGGACGGAACTACACGGCTTGTACGCGACTTCGACTATGATGATTTCGCCGCAGCACTATCTTAAACTCCCATAACACAAAGAGGTCTCTTGGATACATGAAACGCAACGTTCTTATCATTGGCGCCGGCGGCGTAGCACAGGTCGTAGCGCATAAATGCGCGCAAAATAACGATGTTCTTGGCGATCTGCATATTGCCAGCCGGACACTATCGAAATGTGAAGACATCATCGCAAGCGTGCATGAAAAGTCTGCAATGAAACACGAAGGCGTTTTGAAAGCCCACGCGCTGGACGCCATGGATACCGCAGCCGTTGCCGCCCTGATCGGCGCGACTGGCGTTCAAATTGTGATCAATGTTGGCTCCCCCTTTGTAAACATGACAGTGCTCGAGGCATGCATTCAAACCAAGACCGCTTATATCGACACAGCGATTCATGAAGATCCAAGCAAAATTTGTGAAACCCCACCGTGGTATGGCAACTATGAATGGACGCGTCGCGAGGCGTGTGCAGAGGCGGGTGTGACAGCGATCCTTGGTGCTGGATTTGATCCAGGTATGGTGAATGCTTTCGCCCGTTTTGCGATTGATGAATTCATGGATGAGGTCACATCAATCGACATCGTCGATATTAATGCGGGTAATCACGGCAAGTATTTCTCGACCAACTTTGATCCTGAAATCAACTTTCGCGAATTTACGGGCACCGTCTATAGTTGGCAGTCTGGCGCTTGGCAGGAAAACAAGATGTTCGAGGTTGGTCAGGAATGGGATCTTCCCGTGGTTGGCAAACAAAAGGCCTATATGTCAGGCCACGACGAGGTACATTCGCTGGCTGCCAATTATCCACAGGCCGACATCCGGTTTTGGATGGGCTTTGGTGACCATTACATCAACGTATTCACAGTATTGCAAAACCTTGGACTGTTGTCCGAGCAACCAGTTGTGACGGCTGAGGGACTGGAAGTTGTGCCATTGAAGCTGGTTAAGGCGGTGTTGCCTGACCCAAGCAGCTTAGCGCCCAATTACACTGGAAAAACATGTATTGGTGACTTTGTGAAAGGCACGAAGGACGGCAAAGACGTCGAGGTCTTTGTTTATAACGTCGCTGATCACAAGGACGCCTATAACGAAGTTGGTAGCCAAGGCATTTCTTACACTGCGGGCGTGCCGCCTGTTGCTGTCGCGATGTTGATTGTGGATGGG
>CALCGO010000189.1 GCA_937901055.1 uncultured Rhodobacterales bacterium | reverse complement strand
GGACAAAGTGTGAATTCGCTGCAAATGCTCCAATGGCCGCTTCTGTCGAGAAGCTTTAGGATTAGAGGATCGGGATGTAAGCCTTCGGTGCGAAAGCGACGAATAGTTCTGCAGAGACGTCGGTAACTTATGATGGCAATACTACACCCTTGCTATGATGGTTGGACCAAACCAGCTTACCTCGCTTTATGATTGGAAGACATTTGATGCGACCAGATACAATGCATGCGGTTTTATTGACTGGTCACGGCGGCCTGGAAAAATTGGATTACCGAACTGATGTGCTCATACCGCAGCCAAAGCCTGGTGAGTTACTGATCCAGATTGCTGCGGCAGGTATCAACAACACCGATATCAATACTCGTATTGGTTGGTATTCGAAGGCGGTTAACGAGGGCACTGATACCGGTGGCGCAACTGGCTTTGACAGTGTGGACGATGATGACGCTAGCTGGTCAGGCACGCCGCTGACCTTCCCGCGCATCCAAGGTGCCGATGTCTGCGGTTATATCGTGGCTGTTGGTGACGGGGTCAGCGACGCGCGTATCGGAGAACGGGTCTTGGTCCGTAATATGTTGCGCACTTACGTTGATTTTCGCCCCTATGAATGTTGGACGATTGGCAGTGAATGTGACGGAGGCTTCGCTCAATTTGTTGTAGCACCGGCCCGCGAAACCCACCGTGTCGACTGCGATTGGACCGACGCAGAGCTTGCTTCGATCCCTTGCGCTTATTCAACAGCAGAGAACATGTTGCATCGCGCAGGCGTTGGTGCGGAACGGGTCTTGATCTCAGGCGCGTCAGGAGGAGTTGGCTCAGCCGCTGTGCAACTCGCAAAGCGACGTGGAGCTGAGGTCATCGCGCTGTCGTCAGTGGCCAAGGCAGAAGAGGTAAGAGCTTTGGGCGCAGATCAGGTTCTCGACCGGAACGTCGATCTGGTGGCGGAATTGGGCACGGGCTCGATTGATGTGGTGATTGATCTTGTTGCCGGGGAACAATGGCCCTCTTTTCTTGATGTCTTGCGGCGCGGTGGGCGGTACGCAACCGCTGGTGCCATTGCTGGGCCAATCGCGCAGATTGACGTGCGGACGCTGTACCTCAAGGATCTCACCCTCATGGGCTGCACCTTTCAGGAAGATGAAGTGTTTGCCAATCTGATCAGCTATATCGAAGCCGGAGAAATTCGCCCTGTTGTTGCCAAAACGTACCCGTTGCGTGACATCGCGCAGGCGCAAGAGGATTTCCTGGTAAAGAAGCATACGGGAAAACTGGTCCTGATCCCGCCGGAGGTATCTTCGTGAAAATCGCTCACCTGAATATCTACCAATATGATTTACCGGTCAAAAATGGCCCATACACAATGTCATATGGTGAGATATTCTCGCTGGACACGACGCTGGTGAAACTGGTCACAGACACTGGCGTTGTCGGCTGGGGCGAAACATGCCCGCTGGGGCCGGTTTATGCCGAAGCCCACGCCAAAGGGGCGCGCGCAGCCCTATTGGAGATGGCTCCGGGATTGATCGGTACGGAGGTCTTGCCGCTTAGCGTGCACCGACAGATGGATCATCTGCTCCATGGCCATAACTATGCGAAAGCTGCGATCGACATTGCCGTCTTTGACGCGTTGGGCAAATCCCTTGGACTTCGTGTTGCAGATCTGTTGGGGGGGGCCGCGATGGACCGCGTTCCTTCGTATTACGCGATCGGGATCGAAACGCCAGACAACGCTGGGCGGATAGCAGCTGCAAAACGCGCAGAAGGCTACCCGCGACTGCAATTGAAGGTCGGCGCACATTCACCAGAAGTCGACGTTGAGGTGATCCGCAAGGTTTGGGAGGCCATCAAAGGCAGTGGCATGCGTCTTGCCATTGATGCCAACAGAGGCTGGAGCACCCGCGATGCCATGTACATCAGCCGTTCATGCGCCGATATTCCGTTCGTTCTGGAGCAACCATGCAGCACAAATGACGAACTGCGCCAACTGCGGCCATTGCTTCACCACCCACTTTACATCGACGAGAGTTCTTATGATGTGAACACAGTGATTAGCGCTGCTGGCTCAGGGTTGGTTGATGGCTTTGGGCTGAAACTTACCAGGCTGGGCGGGTTGCAGCCGATGACGACGGTGCGCGACATTTGCGCGGCGCGGAATTTGCCGCACTCATGTGACGACGCATGGGGTGGCGATATCCTTGCAGCGGCTTGCACCCATTTAGGGGCAACAGTGCGCCCAGACTTGTTGGAAGGTGTTTGGTTGGCAGCGCCCTATATCGACGGCCACTATTGCGGTGAAAGTGGCCTGGAGGTTGTAGGCGGTCATATTGATCTTCCGAAGGGCCCA
Source organism: uncultured Rhodobacterales bacterium (assembly GCA_937901055.1). Classification (GTDB taxonomy): domain Bacteria; phylum Pseudomonadota; class Alphaproteobacteria; order Rhodobacterales; family Rhodobacteraceae; genus NORP23. Next base: position 416 of record CALCGO010000189.1, on the reverse strand, counting down.
GGCCTGGGCATCACGCCAGATGAGGCACTCTTTGGCGACCCCGTTGCCGCGTTTTAAATCACGCTAGCAGTTTGGGCGCAGAATTATACCAATTTGCACTTTGCAGCCGTTAAAACAAATTGCAGCATCGGTCAAAGTGGGCTCAAAGCAGCCTTTCCCTACAATTTGAATGAATGACCGTTTTAGCCCAATATCTAACGCCGAGACATAGAGACATGGAACCAAGGGCCGTGGGCACTATCGTCTATAGAGCAGCCACCCAAGTCCTGACTATCGTGTTGCCTAGACTCAGTTTGGGTTGGATGGTTTTGCTCGGTCCGTGGACCACGGACCAAGTCGCGCATGCCTAGCAATGCCATCCAATATGGGGTATAATAAAACCCCATAAACCGATGATAGTTGAGCACAATGAAAGC
>CALCGO010000188.1 GCA_937901055.1 uncultured Rhodobacterales bacterium | reverse complement strand
ATCAATCACGCCCCTCGTGGTCGAGAGGGCGGCAAAAATGGCGAACTTGGATCTTTAACACTGAGTAACGGGACAAAACTGCGCCCCAAAGGTGAGCAGATAATTCCCGCAGGACAACGATTGACAGTCTTAACCCCAGGCGGCGCAGGCTACGGCGATCCAAAGGACAGAACGCCCGAACGCATTGCACAAGATATCGACTTTGGCCTCATCAGCGCCGATGCTGCGGCTTCAGATTATGGTCACCGACCAGGCGAGGAGGAACAAAAATGAACAAGAAACTGCACCCTGAAACCCTCGCAGCGACTGGGTTAGGATGGATCGATCCCGAAACCGATGCAATGGCGGCCCCCCTGCGTCCATCCACATCATTCTTGCGCGACCCAACAGATTTGGACCGTACAGGCCGCATGTTCACGCGTGACGACAACCCTACCTTTGCGCAACCGGAGGCCTTGATAAATGCACTGGAAGGCGGTGCAGGTTGCCTGCTGTTCGCGTCAGGCATGGCAGCGATCACGTCTGTTTTTCAACGACTCGCTCCCGGCGATCATGTGATTCTGCCGAAACTCGTCTACTCAGGCCTGCGCGACTGGATGAACACCCACGGGCTGCGTTGGGGGCTTGAGGTCACCTATGTTGACGCATGCACAGCTGCGGGTGTCGGCGCAGCGATCCAGCAGGGTAAAACCAAAGTCATCTGGCTGGAAACTCCCAGCAATCCGACTTGGGCAATCACCGATATAGCGGAAGTGTCTGCCGTTGCCCATGCTGCCGGTGCCTTGGTAGCGATCGATAATACCGTAGCCACCCCAATTCTGACGCGCCCCTTCGAACATGGCGCAGACATCATCTTACATTCCTGCTCAAAGTACATGAACGGTCATGGTGACCTGATCGGCGGCGCGGTTGTCGTCGCCGAGGGTCATGAGGATGTGTTGGTCGATATCCAGAACATCCGGAATGAATATGGTGGGGTGCTCGGCAGCTTTGAGGCATGGTTGCTGTTGCGCGGCATGCGCACGTTGGCGGTTCGCGTCAAAACCGCTTCCACAAGCGCGCTCAGGATTGCGCAATTTCTGGACGGCTGCGATCTGGTAGATCAAGTCCTCTACGCAGGATTGGAAACGCATCCTAATCATAACGTCGCAGCACGGCAGATGCAGGGCGGGTTTGGTGGTATGTTGTCTTTTCGCGTGAAGGGCGGCGAGGACGCAGCAAAACTGATCGCCAGCGAAGTCCAAGTGTTCCGGCAGGCAATCTCCTTTGGCAGCACTGAATCCGTCATCGAGCATCGCGCAGGTATGGAGAAACCAGATTCACCCACACCGCGCGACATGCTGCGCGTTTCTGTCGGGCTTGAAAATACCGACGATTTAATTGCGGATTTGCGGCAAGCCATTGATGCAGTGCAACGCGAAATTTCGACAGGACACAGAAATGCCTGACCATATTCACTACGCCCCCAGATCAACGCGCATTGGCCTTATAGTGCCGTCCTCCAACACCAATGTTGAGCCCGACTGCCTGATGCTATGCCCCACAGGCGTTACAATCCACTCTGCACGCAGTGGCGGATATGATGTCAATGCCATTCCTGATTCCACGCAAATGCGGAAATTTGTGCGTCAGTCTCTAGATCAAAGCTGCAAGGATCTGATGGACGCCCGCGTTGACCTGATCGCTTACGGCTGCACATCGGCCACTCTGGCGGATGGTCCTGCATTTGATACCGCATTTTGCGCTAAACTTACCAAAATAACGGGCCGCCCTGCGGTCACAACGGCTGGTGCACTTGTAGAGGCCATTCAGCATATCGGTGCCAAACAAGTAGCGTTTACATCGCCCTATGTCAGAAAGCTGAGCGCGGAATCCGTGAAATTCCTGAGCGATAGTGGGATTAATGTCGTGAACGAAATTGGATTTGAGCGCGAGTTGAGCAGCCTTGAGCAGAACGCGCTGACCCCGCAAGACGCCTATGAGATGGCTTTGAAAGCAGACCACAGTGATGCCCAAGCGATTGTCATTTCGTGCACGGATTACCGGGCATTGGAGGCCGTGCCTGCGATTGAAAAAGCGTTGGGAAAACCTGTTATCACCAGTAATCAGGCGCTGATGTTCGCATGTCTCACCCGCCTCAATCTGCCGTATCGGGATATGGCCGCAGGGGGGCGCTTGTTTACCGCCACAAAGGCGCTGGCATGAGCATCGCAGACCGCCTAGATTCATTGGGCTTGATCTTGCCTCCAACACCGACGCCCGCTGCGCATTATGTACCTTGGGTTGTTAGAAATGGAACAATCTATCTTGCGGGTCAAACGCCTAAGGATGGGACAGTTCTGAAATACCAAGGGCAGCTTGGAACGGATCTGACAGTTGAGCAAGGATACAAGGCCGCACAGCTTTGCGCACTCCGTCTGCTGAGCGTTTTGCACGCCGCGGCGGATGGGTTGGACCATGTCGAACGTATCTTAAAATTGACTGTCTTTGTTAACACAGCAAAGGGTTTTACAAATCACCCGCAGGTGGCAAACGGTGCCTCTGACTTACTTCATGATTTGTTTGGTGATGCGGGGATCCATGCGCGATCGGCCGTGGGAGCAAGTTCGTTACCAGGAAATGCCGCTGTCGAAGTGGAAATGATTGCTCAGATTTCATAAATCCCTAAGGTTGCGGTCAACCGCCCCTATTTCGGTTTGGAGCACCTATGAATATCGATGCCATAAACACGTTCTTACTGCTATCTGAGACAGGTAATTTCAGCCGCGTCGCTGAGAGATCCAACCTCACACAGTCAACCGTCAGCTCGCGCATTAAAGTATTGGAAGACACGCTAAACGTAAAGCTATTTGAGCGTACCTCTTCAGGTGTTCTGCTAACCGATGCAGGTAAGAAATTCTATAAGTACGCTGCCTCGATGCGCCAGACATGGCAGCAAGGGCGTCAAGAAATGGCGCGATCCTCCAGCCCCAAACAAACGATTGGCGTCGGATTGCATATGACGATGTGGCGTCGGTTTATGCCTGATTGGCTGGTCTGGATGCAAGAACATCATCCCCACTTTGCCCTTCAAGTTGAGGCGGATTATTCTGAACGTCTGGTTGATTACGTCTCTCAAGGTGTCCTAGATCTTGCGATAACACACATGCCGTCAGGGTTACCCGGACTGGTCGTTGAGCCTTTTATGGAAGACGAGTTGATTATGGTCTCACGCATCGCGCGTGATTTCGGATCGTGTGATCCAGCCGACTACATATTTGTCGATTGGAGCTATGGATACCGCGAAGAACATCAGGAAAAGCTACCAGAGTTCGCGACCTCGACTATTAACGTCGGATACGGAGAGATCGCCTTGGAGTATCTCTATGCCAGCGAGTGTTATTCCTACATGCCGCGTGCCTATGTTTCCGATGATCTCGCGGAAAACCGGCTGCATATCGTAAAGGACGCCCCTGTCCTCAACCGGCCTTCCTACTTGGTTCATTCCAAGCATCCCAGAAATCCTCATGCGATCAACGTGGCTGTGGCAGGCCTGCGTGCCTTGAATGCGGGGCTTAAACAGGGGCATAATGCACAAGATCCTTAAACATAAACAGCGCTGAAACTGGTATGTTCTTTCAAGAAAAGCGACGTCAATCATCGAGGGACGCGTATGATATGCGGTATATCTATATGATTAATCCACACCGACGCCATCTTAGCTGATTGAGCTCTCATGAACCCTGTCCAAGCCACACAGAAGCCGACATTCGCGACGTCGCAACATGTATATGATACGGCTCACTGTCGACCATCTCTCCGGATGCACCCTGAAACGTACTTGGGCGCGGCCTCGAGCGTCCGCTTTCTTCAAGTTGCCCAATTTAGTATGCGGGCGCAGCGAAGGTCCGCAATCCGCCCTTTACGTTGATCCTGATCAGTTGTCCTCACTCTAGCGATCTTCAAACTCATCTCGCGACAACTCATACCGCTTGC
>CALCGO010000187.1 GCA_937901055.1 uncultured Rhodobacterales bacterium | reverse complement strand
CTCGTCAGGCTCATAACCTGAAGGTCGTAGGTTCAAATCCTACCCCCGCAACCAATATTACTGCATATAATCAACGTCTTACACCGCGCAAAAGCGCGGCGATTAAGTGTGTCAAATCGCAGGTGTCCGGAAGGTGTCCGATAAAGACGCGTCGCTCAGATAGACTATTTTTGAACCTTATTAGAAAAATGGAGTGGGAACCGGCTGGCGAAGTCCACTCTTCTCAATAAGAATTGAGTTCTTAACAGGCGAAAAGCTATGGAAACAGTTCATTAGAACGCCACAGTTTCAATAAACGCCCGTGTTCCTCCGAGGTCTGAGAACGCTATAGTTCGACAGCTCGATAATCCATATGGTATTGAGGCGGTCCTCACTGGAATTTGCCTCCTCGAACCGCTTTGTTGATGGGAAAAGGTATGCATCGAACCATCGGATATGCTTTTAGCTTCTGAAAAGTTTGCTAATGACTTGTGTGGTGGACCACAACGGTACACTTCACGAATTGTGTAGCGACTGAGCCGCAATCCGAACTTAGGCGAAACAAAACCACCGCCACTCGGCCAGAGCGACGGCGCAGCTCAAGTTGAAATTGGTCCTAGGTAACAATTGATGTTGTTATGTCCGTTCGCGATTAGATGCTGACAACTCCTTAATCCTGCGGTTCGCAAAACGGTCGAAATGAAGCACATCAGCGCTCGTGTTCGTAGCGCCGTTGTTCGTTCCACGTGCAATAGCGACACTTGGAAATTTTCTCATTGGACCGCTTTGTGAGAAGGCATTCAGCTACTTTTTGAAATTTTTCGGTCGATAAATATACTTCATCAGGATCGGGCTTAGGTACATCGGCACCTGATAGCACCCCAGAAATATCAGTAGAGGTTCGGTTGTGGCCGCGGGCAAGGCAATAAGGAACAGCGCAAAGTTTCGGTTGCCTGCTACGATGGCGAACGGTACGGCGTTTTTGGATTTCCCGAATGCTCGAAGCGTGTAGTAGGTGAAAGTTTGAAGCCCTAGATTTGCCACCATCGCGACGGCCAGCCATTTTAGTACCAGCAGTGGATCAGACCGCAGAGCAGGGCCAAGCGCTGACATCAAACCTATGACGACGACGGCCAGTGTGATTGCCATAAATCCGTCGATCGCGTCTGTTTGCCGTTGTTCTAGATGTGGGGAAATGAAATGACGGGCAAGGAAAGCCAGCAGCACTGACACCCAAATGGCCCCCAGAAGTTTTAGGGCCGCCGTCAGGATCGGAACAAGTCCTCCCAAGTCTGGTGACAGCCAAAATACCGGTATCAGAGTCAGCGGCAGAAGGGCCGTACCTGCAATAAGTATGCGAAAGGCGGGCTCGGGATCGTGGCCCAGAAGAATTGTGATATTCGGTGCACCTGTAAGTGAAGGCGCGGTTAGCATCAGCAAAATGGCAATCGCAAATGGTGTTGCGGTGATGCCAAAAGCTGCGAAAATGCCAAGGGCGACCAGTGGAATTGCTAGCTGGTAAACCAACGTTATTTTCAAGGCTCCGCGAAAGTCTGAGAAACCCTCAACCGTTGCCCTTACGCCGACCCTGAACGCTGTAAGGAATAGCAGGAAGATTATCATCTGGGGCAGCCATGGCCGCAATGTCAGGGCGACGCCGGGCAGCAGTAGCCCGGCGATCAATCCTAAAACCAGCGCGTAGCGCCCGTTATGCGCAACAAAGCCAAGTGCCCGAAGCATGTCCTTGGCTAGCCGGTCAGGTGGGTCCTTTTCTGATGTTGTCTGGAAGCCATGTCGCGAGTTCTGGGAAAGCGACCAAGATCGCAACCATCAGCAGCATCAAGCCCACCATTGGAATGGCAGTTTTTGAGATGTAGCCAATTTCGTGTTTGGTCATTCCTTGCAACACGAAAAGATTAAACCCAATTGGTGGTGTAACTTGTGCCATTTCCACAACCACAACGATGAAGATACCAAACCAGATCACATCAATGCCCGCTTGGCGGATCATCGGTTCCACAATCGCCATGGTCAAAACGACCGAGGAGATACCATCGAGGAACATGCCGAGGATAACGTAGAATACGGTCAACGCAGCGATCAACACAATCGGCGACAAGTCCATACTGTCAATCCATGCAGCCAAGGCGCGTGGAAGGCCAGTGAAGCCCATTGAGAGGGACAAGAAAGACGCCCCCATCAGGATTAGTGCGATCATCGCCGAGGTGCGCGTTGCGCCCATAAGCGAAGACGTGAAGGTTTTCCAAGTTAACGAACGCTGCGCCGCTGCCAGTGACAGGGAACCGATCACACCAACGGCGGCTGCCTCGGTGGCGGTCGCATACCCCATATACATGGAGCCGATGACGACAGTCACCAAGATCAGTACCGGTATCAAGAAACGGCTTTCAGATATCATCTTGCTCAAAGGCATATGCGGCTCGGGATCCGGGCGTTGGCCTTTGCTAAGAAAATGCCAACCCATGATGTAGAGCGTGAACAAACTGGCCAGTACAAGGCCGGGGATAATACCCGCCATGAACAGCTTTGTTACGGATTCGTTAATCGAAACACCGTAAACGATCAGGGTTAACGAGGGCGGTATCATTAGCCCAAGTGTCGCCGCACCCGCGAGGGTTCCGATAATCATATGTTCGGGATATCCGCGTTTGCGCAGCTCGGGGATCGACATTTTTCCAACGGTTGTAAGCGTTGCAGCCGAAGATCCGGAAACCGCCGCGAAGATTGTGCAGCCAGCGATGTTGGTATGAAGCAAGCCACCCGGTAACCATTTCATCCAGGGCACAAGGCCACGGAACATGTCCTCGGATAATCGGGTTCGATACAATATTTCACCCATCCAAATAAACAGTGGCAGGGCGGTAAGGGTCCAACTAGACGAACCAGTCCAGATCGTCGTGATCATCGCGTCGCCTGCGGGGCGAATTGTGAAAAGTTCCATTCCGACCCACGCTACGCCCATAAGCGCGAGACCAATCCAGATAGAGCTTCCCAAAAGGGCGAATAGGACAATCAGAAAGATTGCCGTTGCATAGAGTTCGGTCATTCTACTGCCTCCGCATGAATACTGGTTTCGCGATTAACCAACAATCGCGTGAGGTGGTCCCAAATCGCGATGGCCAAAAGGATTGTGCCTATCGACATCGGTAATTGTGGTAGCCAGACGGGGGTGAAAACCCACTCGCTGCCGGAATCGGCCCAAAGCTGCGCCCATTTTGTCGGGGCGGTGCCGAACATGGTGAAGAAGGTTAACAGCCATTCTGGCGTGTAGTCTTGCCCTTGTGTGCGGTCGTTCAAAATTTCAGACATGATGTTTGTCTTGATCGCAAATCGTGCGAAATAAGTGGCGATAATCGCGGCCATTAACATGGCGAAAGCATCCAGCCAGAATTTGAAGGAGTTGTTAATATTTAGAAGAATGGAAACCCGTATATGTGCCCCACGTGTAAGCGCGTGGGCGAGGGCGAAGAACGAAGTCGCGGCCATTGCATAGCCTGCATACTCGGTCGATCCCGGAAAGGTTAAGCTTGCCCAACGTGCAATCATCTGGGCGACAATGATTAACAGGATCAGCAGCATACAGCAGGCGGCAAGAACGCCAGAGGCCAAATAAACCTTATCAAGAACGCGCCAAACTGGGCGTAGTATCCGGCCAGCTGGTTCACGTTGCACTAGGCAATACGCGGCGATCAGCGTGGGTATTACGAACAGCCATACCCAAAGTGGAAGGCCCAAAAATGGTTGCCAATCTCTCAATTTCTCACTCCCCAGAAAAGAAATAACCCGGCCCCTTTAGCATTGCGCAAGGGACTGGGTTTTGTTTAGGTCTTAGTTAGCGTTGTAGGCATCCAGAATGGCTTGGCCTTCAGCACCGGCAGCTTCTAGCCAGTCAGCTGTCATCTTCACGCCAATTTCCTGCAATTCGGCAAGGAACTCAGGGCCGGCATCTTCAACTGTCATGCCATTAGCTTCGAGTTGCTCGAAGTACCAGTTCGCCAAATCGGCAGATTTTGCCGCACAGTCAGCACCGGTTTCGTCAGCAGCTTGTTGAATTTGGGCTTGAACGCCGCTGTCCAGTGCATCCCATACACCTTTGTTGACCATCACATAGTTGCGTGGAAGCCATGCGTTAACTTTGTAGTAATGCGACAGGGACTCCCAAACTTTCCGGTCATATCCAGTGGAACCTGACGAGATGAATGCTTCTGCAACACCGGTTGCCAATGCTTGCGAAAGCTCGGCCGCTTCAACCTGAACCGGAATCATGCCAAGACCTTCAGCGAATGTCGCTGTGGCCGTGTTGTAGGAGCGGAACTTAACACCCTGCGTATCAGCGGATGACGTTACTGCTTTGTTAAAGTAGAAACCCTGACCAGGCCATGGACAAGTATAAAGTGCCACTAGGTTCAGATCCGACAATTGCGCGTTAACGCTGCTTTTGGCGGCATTCCAGAGGCGCTCGTTGTCCTCATAAGTTGTTGCCACAAACGGAAGGTTGTCCCAGCCCAGAAGTGGGGCCTCATTCGCGTGTGCAGACATGAAACGTTCGCCAATTGGGGCTTGCCCTGTTTGCACAGCGCGTTTGATTTCGCCGCCCTTGAACAACGAACCACCCGGATGAACGGTAATGTCGACTTCGCCGCCAGTGTAATCACGTACACGGTCAGCAAAAACCACACCCATTTCAGAGTGGAAGTTGGAAGCGGTATACGCCATCGGCATATCCCACTTTTCCGCTGCCATTGCAGAGGCACCAAGTGCCAATGTTGTTGCAGCAACCGCTGCGGTTAGAGTTAGTTTAGGTGCTATCATGATTAATTCTCCCTTTGTTGAAGCACAGTATCAAATTTGTTGAGCCCTTTATGCAAACCTGTTCGGTTCATAAGGACTCATATCGTTATTGGAGCGTTTTGCAGAAATAAGATCTGCAATCATACGCCCGGTCTTTGGACCACCGGTCAGCCCGATGTGGTGATGACCAAATGCTGCGAAGACGCCCGAATTTCCAACTTCGCCAATCAACGGCAAGCTATCACTGGGGGCAGGCCGGAAACCCAACCATTCTTCCTCGCTTTCGGCGGTCATCGCCGGAAACACTTCGTTAACTTTTTTGCGCATCAATTTCAGCGCGGATTGTGACATGGTATCTGTTAATCCACCAAATTCAACAATTCCCGCACAACGCAACCCTTCGTCCGTCGGCGTGGCCACAAATTTGCCCGAGGCCAGCATCATCGGATTGTTCGGTCTTTGGTTAGGGTTCCTGTAAACCACATGATAGCCACGCTCCGCCTCAAGCGGAACGTTGATACCAAGTTTCTTCATTAAAGGCTTTGACCAGACGCCTGTAGCCAAGACGGCCTGGTCACAGTGGAATCGGCCTTGATCTGTATCGATTGCAGAAATCCGCCCCCCACTAAGGTCGAAGTCTTTAACTTCGGCCTGTATAAATTTGCCACCCAGTTCTTCGAGCAATTTCACAAGGTCTTTGACGTAATTACCGGGGTTCAGAATGAAGCCGTGATTTTTGTTAACGGCCAGTAGATTAACGGATGGCCCCAAAATGGGTTCTTTTTCTTGTACCGCTGGCCCCTCGATCAACTCGGGTACAAATCCTGCCTCGCGGCGCAGTGCCCAGACATATGCGTCAGCATCGAATGCCGCGCGATTGGCATAGGCGAAATTATATTCACTTTCTTGAACCCACTTTGCCGCGTCCGTACCTGCGGTCAGGGCCTGATGTTGTTCAAGGCTGTCGCCTACAATTGTCGTTAATCCTGCGGAAATACGGCGGGTATCTTTGTCATTTGCATTGGACATATACCGCATCATCCACGGCACCAGTTTCGGCAGATAGCTCCACCGCATGAAAAGCGGGAAGTTCGGATCGGCGAGGTATCTGGGTGCCTTCATGGCCAAACCCGGCATTGTAACCGGCACAACCGAACAGCACGCCAGAATAGCGGCATTACCAAAGGAGGTACCCATACCCGGCTCCCCTTTGTCGATAAGGGTTACGTTGTGACCAGCCCGCCGCAACCAGATAGCACTGGCCGCACCGACGATACCTGCGCCGACCACGATCACCTCTTTGGGCCTATCTGAATTATTTCGCGACTGTTTCGTCACTTATCGTCTCCCTAGCGCTGATTCTGCGTGTGTCCTTCCAGACGTTATTGCACTGTGCCAAAAGAAATCCATCATATCCAATACAACTATATCGACACTCCATAATAAAAGGTGATACCATCTGATATGGATCTTAGATTTAGGCAGCTTCAGGCTTTTCACGCCATTATTGAAACCGGCACGGTAACAAGTGCTGCGTCGCTGTTGGGCATCTCACAACCCGGTGTTTCGAATTTGCTCAGCCAGCTTGAACGTCAAACCAAACTAAAACTGTTCGAGCGCGTGAAAGGGCGTCTGGTACCCACACCAGAGGCCGACGTTCTTTATCGAGAAACCGATACGGTGATCCGCGGACTTGATCACGTTTCACAAGCGGTGATGGATTTGCGGAACAAAAAGGCGGGGCATTTACAGGTTGCGTCGCCGCACTCCATGTCATTCGGCTTTATGCCCAAACTGATCTCGCGTTTCGCGAAAGACAGACCGGATATGACCATATCCTTCCAGTCCCAATACTCGGCGAAAATTCAAGAATGGGTTCTGACAGGGTTGTTCGAGGTCGGCGTATGCGAGATGCCACCGCTTTACGATGGTCTCAACTATCATCCGATTAATGTCGAAACCTTACTGGCCATTCCCGAGGGCAGCCCGCTTGCCAAGCATGATATCTTGACACCGGAATTGCTGGCAGACGAGCCGTTCATCGTTATGGGGCCAGACCACATGTCCCATCGCCGGATACGCGAGGCGTTTCACAATGCAGGTATTCCTTTGCGCATCCGCGTGCACTCGCATTTGTTCAAAAACCTGTTGAGCTTTGTAAAGGAGGGTATGGGAGTTTCCATTATTGACCGTTTCGGTCTTGATTTCGATAACGAAGGTGGGTTTATAACACGCCCCTTTGAGCCTGCGATCAAAGCCGATATGGCGGTGATTACATCAAAAACACGCCCAATGTCAGCGATCGGGAAAGAGTTCGAAAAGCTGCTGCTGGACGAATTGCAGCCCTACATCATAAAAGACGACACGAAGAAATAGTGCTGGCCTACCCCATCCAGCGTCGCACAGGCGCGTTGCTTTCTTCCAATGCCTGACTGATAACTTCGATCAATGTTGGCCCGTCATGTTCAACGGCTTGTCTAAGGACGCTTTCCATGTCTGCGGGGTCTTCGACGCGCCATGCTTTTATGCCATAAGCCTCGGCGACTGCGACGTGGTTGGTGCGGTTGAAATCGACGTTGTAATACCGCGCATCCGTGTCCGCATATTGGCTGGCTTTGATCCAGCCGAAGTTTGAATTGGCAAAAACGATATAAGTGATCGGTGCGCCTGCGCGGGCAATTGTTTCCAACTCACCAGCCGTAAACCCGAATGATCCGTCACCCATCATGGCCACGACTTTGCTTTCAGGTCGACCATACCACGCGCCCAGTGCTGCAGACATCGAATACCCCAACGCGCCATGTGCACGGTTGGTGATGAAGTGGCGCCCATCTTGTTGCAGTTGGTAATAGGCGGAAAAATACGGGCAGCTTGTGCCGGGGTCTGATAGAATTGTGGCGTCGGCTGGCAGTACTTTCATCATCGCATCAATGACACGCTCCGGCCGGATCGGGGTGTCGGTGCTTTGCGCCAGTTTGTTGAAAATCTCGAATTTACGTTTCTTGATGTCTGCAATGGCGGCAGCCCCACCAAAGGTTTCAGCCCCCTTATCACGGGTGTCCAGAACCGCGTTCACTTGTTGCAACGACAGTCGTAGATCACCCACGACCCCGACTTCGACCTGATAATTCGCGCCGATAACCATTGGGTCATTATCAAAATGCACCACGCGCGTGCCTTGCTTTGGGGCCTCCCATCGCGATGTTGTAGTGGATCCGGCACGCGCCCCCATGAACACAACCAGATCGGCTGCTTCCATCATCTCCCAAGTTTCGTCCGTGCCCCCGTTCGAGCCAACGACCCCCAGACATTGCGGATTGATTTCCGCCAGCGAACCTTGCCCGGAAATCGAAGTTGCAACAGGAATGTCGAGCCGTGTTGCCAAGCGGCTCAGCTCGCTCATCGCGCCAGAAATCACGACGCCTCCACCACAAACGATAAGGGGGTTTTTAGCCGACAGGATCGCATCCACCGCGTCTTCAGCAGCCCCTGTTTCAGGTGCCTGCGGGTATGCGGGGTAGGTTGCGGTTTTAGGGTCAGCCCAGATATCCGAGTGCTCCACCGCGTCATATTGAATGTCATAGGGCAAACCAATGTGCGCCGCACCCGCGCGCCCTGTTGTCATTGAACGGAACGCCGCGCGCACCATGCGCGGGATGTGATCCGCGCGCTTTATGACGGTGTTCCATTTGGTCAGTGGGCGCATCAGGGCCTCTTGATCGACCTCGGTCAGCGGGTACTTGCCATATGACCCAACCGAGATATCGGTTGTTATGCCCAGCACAGCGTAAGAACTTTCAGATGCCTCGATCAAGCCGGGCAAGATATATGTAGCACCACCACCCGAAGGTCCCTCGCAAACGCCAACACGCCCCGTGACCCGCGAATAACCGTCCGCCATATAGGCAGCGCTGCGTTCATCGCGGACCAAAACATGTTTGATGTTGTGATCAAGTCGATACATTGCGTCATAGAAGGGCAGCGTTGTATCACCGCATAATCCAAAAATATGCCGAACACCTTGGGCTTCGAGCATTCTAACCATCGCTTCGGCGCCATTCATCGAATTTTTCACTACATTTTCCGCTTCGTTGCTTGGCGGCCAACATGGGCCGATGGGGTTAATGTGCTCAGAATCAAATTTGTACGCTTAACTGTATACAATTAGATATTCAGTATTGAGTTCAAGTCAATCATTTTGTAGCATCCGGTTTAAGCGCCAAGTCAACAACTGGTAAAAAGATGAGCCAAAGCACCACGAAAAAGAACAGTAATGTTGATAGGGTCTATGTCAGGCTCCGGCAGCTAGCGGCGAATTTCGAATTCAAGCCGGATGCGAGAATTAACGAAAGCTCTCTATCTTTGGAGCTTGGCGCAAGTCGCACCCCCCTTAGGGAAGCCCTGAACCGATTGGTGGCAGAAGGTTTTTTGACGTTTCAAAGTGGGCGCGGATTCTTCTGCCGCTCGCTTAGCCCGTCGCTCGTTCTTGATCTTTACGAGGCCCGTGTGGCTGTCGAAACCGAGACCGTGCGGCTGGCGTGCAAACGCGCAACTGATGAAGAGTTACTGTTGTTGAAGGAAACGCTGGACAGGCATGAACAGACCAGGCAGCCGCCAAATGAACCTGACTTTCTGCTGGACCAAGACGAGGAATTCCATCTTGCCATCGCCCGCCTATCGCAAAATGCGGAACTGGTAGGTATGCTGGAAAACCTGAATGATCGTGTGCGCTACGTGCGGCTTGTCTATCTTAAGGCCAAGGTTGAGCAAGACGCGCGCAGTTATAGCAGTAGCGGTAAAACCTCGGCACATCGTGTAATTCTACGCGCGATTATGGAGCGCAATACTGAAACAGCATGCTTGGCAATGCGACGACATATCGGGCGACGGCGCGAAGACGCGGCCGAAGTCGTGCGTATTGCATATTCGCAACTTTACGTCCCTGATGATCAAACTATGGAAAGAAGGCTCTAGATGAACGTACAACATGGTGGAAAAACGGTTTTTGGAGCTTCCGTCGGGATCTTGATGCTGGAAACACAGTTTCCGCGGGTCTTGGGCGATATCGGTAATGCGCAAACATGGGGTTTCCCGGTTCACTATCGGGTGGTTCGTGGTGCAACGCCCGATACCGTCGTAAGGGGCGACCCCCGCGCGCTGGTCGAGGACTTTATCGAGGCTGGTCGCGACCTTGTCAGGATGGGTTGTGACGGCATAACCACCAACTGTGGTTTCCTGTCATTGATTCAAGATCAGATAAAAGCCGAACTTAACGTGCCCGTGGCGACGTCTTCGTTGATGCAAGTTCCGATGGTTCAAGCGTTGTTGCCCGCAGGAAAACGTGTGGGGGTGTTAACCATTTCAAAGGCGAGCCTTAGCGCCGAGCATTTGACTGCTGCAGGCGTACCGGTTGATACGCCAATCGCGGGAACGGACGGGGGCCGTAACTTCACCACAGACGTGCTTGGCGACGCTGAAAGTATCGATTTTGAGAGTTGCCGTCTGGACTTGCTGGACGCAGCCGCCGAGTTGGTCACAAAAAACGATGGCATTGGCGCAATTGTTCTGGAATGCACCAATATGGTTCCATACGCGGCTGATATCCGCAAACTGACAGGGCTTCCGGTGTACTCGATCTATTCTTTTGTGAATTGGTTTCAGGCCGGCTTAATGCCACAAAAGTTTGCGCTGGAACTAGATGATCCACGGTTAGACCTAAGGGCTTATGGCGAGGGTTAGAGAACACTGTGACGCAATATCAAGTTGCGTCACAAGGTCGGCAATGGGCCGAATTCGTCACTTCCGACTGAAAGGTGAAGGGCAGGTTTGTCCGCATAACTGTCCTTAGCGCCTCAGAAGTGTTGCGGTAATACATAAATGATGCAATGGCGGGCCGCATTGCAGCATTTAGGGTCGTCACCAAGGTCGGCTATGGGCCTATTCTATTGAAAAAAATCCAATATTTGGATTTCGAAAATTTCCACCAAAGCCATACCTTTGCTGAAAATCATTGAGAATTGCCGCGAACGGTTCCAAGAAGCGGCAACAGCGCTTTAAGCCCATTTTAGCAGAACCCCTCGCCAATATTCTCCTCCAACTCTGTGCGGGGAAATATTTTGTGTTTCTGTCCGAAATCGGAATTTTTCAACAGAATAGGCCGAAAGTTACAGTAAACGATATTAATGACGCATACGATAGATCGAACGCGCTAAATTTGAACCGACCCATCCTAGGCTAAGCTAGAGCACACGGAACCACGGTAGTTGATATTTTGG
>CALCGO010000186.1 GCA_937901055.1 uncultured Rhodobacterales bacterium | reverse complement strand
CGCTGCATCTACATCGGCACGTTTTCCACGGGAAATTCGGGCGATTTCGCTACCGTCTGACGGATTTTCAAGTGCTAGAGTTTCCCCATCAATTGGTGCAACCCACTCGCCCCCGATGAAACATTTCGAGGCGTCAAACCACAGATCATTTTGAACAGACATCAGATATTTTCCTTCTCAAGCGCGTCTTGTAGGGACGGCGCGGCAGCTATCAGGGTTTTGGTGTATTCGTGTTGGGGATCGGTAAAAACGGCTTCGGTTTCGCCGGATTCCACGATCTCGCCGGACTTCATGACCATCACACGATCCGTTACTGAACGCACAACCGACAGGTCGTGGCTGATAAACAGATAGGACAGGTTCAGGCGGCTAGACAGGTCGGCCAACAGGTCGAGAATTTGAGCGCGAATAGATACATCCAGCGCCGAGACGGCTTCGTCCAGAATAATGAGGTCAGGCTTGATGATCAGGGCACGGGCAATCGCGATGCGTTGGCGCTGGCCACCTGAAAACTCGTGGATGTATTTATCGGCATCGCTGGGTTGCATTCCGACTTCGATCAAGGCTTCTTCGACGGCTTTACGCCGTGCCGCGCCATGTGGTTCGGTTTCCAGCAAATGGAACGGTTCGGCGACCAGCCGGGCAACTTTGTGCCGCGGATTGAACGAGCCGTACGGGTCTTGAAACACCACCTGCATTTTACGCCGCAGTTCGCGTGGCATGTGGGTTCCGGCCTCCACTGGTACATCGTGGATGCGGATTTCGCCACCTTGCAGGGCTTCTAGGCCCAGGATCGCGCGGGTTAATGTGGATTTTCCGCAACCGCTTTCACCTACAAGCCCTAGATTTTCGCCGTCGTGCAGCACAAAGCTGACTTCGTTAACGGCGCGGAAGGTTTGCGGTTTTCCGAAAACGGTTTTGCGTGGCAAGGTGTAGTCACGAATGGCGTTGCGGACCTCTAACAGTGGCATCTTTGAGCCGCGTTCTTCACCTTTGTCGGGGACGTGGCTGGAGGCTTCGAACAACGCTTTGGTGTAGGGGTGTTGCATATTGCGGAACAGGGCGTGGGTTTCACCGGATTCTACGACCTCGCCGTCTTTCATAATGACGATGTGGTCTGCCACTTCGGCCACGACGCCAAGGTCGTGAGTGATGAGCATCAGGCACATGCCATCCTCGGCCACCAGCTTTTTCAGCAGATCGAGGATTTGGGCTTGAGTGGTGACATCAAGTGCGGTTGTCGGTTCGTCGGCAATCAGCAATTTGGGCCGCAACGCAATGGCCATTGCGATGACAACACGTTGGCGTTGGCCGCCGGATAATTCGTGCGGAAAACGAGAAAGGGGGAATTGTTCGGCTGGTAAGCCGACGCGGTTGAGCGTGTCGCGGGCGATGGCGGTGGCCTCGCGGCGATCAGCGTTCCCATGAATTAGAACCGTTTCCGCGACTTGGTCGCCGATAGTTTTCACGGGGTTCAAGGCGGTCATCGGTTCTTGAAAAATCATGCCTATATCATTGCCCCTGATACCGCACATCTGGGCTTCGGTTTTGGCAACCAAATCTTCACCATCAAGAGCAATGCGCCCGTTAAGCTTCGTGCCCGCTGGCAAGAGGTCCATCACCGAAAAGGCAGTCATGGATTTACCGGAGCCGGACTCACCGATCACACCGATGATTTCACCTTTAGCTGCGCTGAGGGATACATCCTTGAGGATCGGGATGCCGTGGATCGACAGGATCAGGTTTTCAATTTGCAGAAAGCTCATGTCCGTGACCGCCGTAGTTTGGGGTCAAGCAAGTCACGCAATCCGTCGCCCATCAGGTTCAGGCCAAGTACTGTGAATACGATCGCCATGCCGGGGAAGATTGCCAGATGCGGGGCGAAGCTGATCATGGTTTGGCTTTCGGCCAACATGCGGCCCCAGCTTGGGATTGGGGGTTGGGCGCCAAGGCCAACGTAGGACAGACCCGCCTCGGCCAGAATACCGAGGGAAAATTGGATGCTGCCTTGGACAATCAACAGGTTGAGGATGTTGGGCAGGATGTGTTCGATCGAGATGCGCGCGGAGTTTTTGCCCGCGACGCGGGCGGAAAGGACGAAGTCGCGGGTCCAAAGAGACAGCGCGGCGCCGCGCGTTAAGCGGGCGAAAACGGGTATATTGAAAATGCCGATGGCGATGATCGCGTTGATGGCGGAGGGGCCGAAAACGGCGGTGATCATGATAGCGATCAGCAATGCGGGGAATGCGAAAACCAGATCGTTGGTACGCATGATCACCTCGTCCAGCAAGCTGTCTTTGCGCGCGGCAGCCGCAAGGCCGAGGGGGACACCAAGGAGGATGCCGATGCCCACCGCGACGACGGCCACAGCAATGGAGGTACGCGCACCTACCATGATCATCGAGAAAATATCACGCCCGAAGTGGTCGGTACCGAACCAATGTAGCGCGGAAGGTTTTTGCAGTTTGTGAGCGATGTCGAGTTTGGTGACATCGAAAGGTGTCCACAGGAACGACACAAGTGCTGCGCCGATGAACAGGACTGCGAGGCCTGCGCCGATCATGAAGCTGCGATTGTGCAGGGCGGTTTTTAGGAATGCCATTAGCTGCGCCCCCGTAAACGGGGATCAACGGCGGCGTAGGCGATATCGACGATGAAGGTCACAAGGACGACGGCGAACACCAACAGCATCACGACGCTTTCAACCACGATCAGGTCACGTTGCGAGATGCTTTGGAAAACGAGGCGGCCTAGGCCGGGCAAGAAGAACACGTTTTCGATGATGATAGCCCCTGCCATCAGGAAGGAAAATTGCAGGCCGATGATTGTTAGCACGGGGATCATCGCGTTGCGAAGTGCGTGTTTCCACATGGCTTGGCGTTTCGTTAGGCCTTTGGCGCGGGCGGTGCGGATGAAGTCTTCGTTCATGGTGTCGATCAGGGCGGAGCGCATAACGCGGGCGAGGATCGAGGCTTGTGGCAACGCGAGCGCGATTGCGGGGAGGGTCAGCGCCTTCATGCTTATGAAAAACCCTTTGTCCCATCCGGGGAATCCACCAGCGGAAAACCAGCGAAGGTTAATCGAAAAGACAACAACCAGAAGCATCGCGAACCAGAAGTTTGGCACGGCGACGCCCAGCTGCGTTGCGCCCATTATCGACACATCGGTGGCCGAACCGCGTTTTGAAGCCGCAAGGATACCGGCTGGAAAAGCGATTAGCGTTGAAAGTGTTAAGGCATAGATCGCGAGAGGTAGCGAGATCATGATCCGATCACCGATCATGTCCACGACGGGTGTGCGATAGGTGTAGGAGGTTCCGAAATCGCCGGTCAACATACCGCCCAACCATGTGAAATACCGCTCCATCGCGGAGACATTCAGACCCAACTCTTCACGTAGCGCTGCAACCGTGTCGGGTTGCGCGTTTATACCGAGCATATAGCTGGCAGGATCGCCGGGGACGACCTCGATAGCCAAGAAGATAACCGCGCTTGCCGCCAAAAGGCTTAGGCCTAGGGACATCAAACGTTTCAGCGAATAGCGGAGCATGGGAACCAGTTTTCAAAAAGAAGGGCAGAGGCGAGCGAACCCGCCTCTGCCAATTGGATTAGTCGTTCCAGTAAACAGCCGTTAGGTCTGTTGCCTGCGTTGGTGCATTTTCCCAAAGGCCAACGATATTGGCATTTGCCACTGTCGTGTTTGCCAACTGGAATAGATACCCGTTGACGTAATCGTCAGAGATCATCCGCTGTGCTGATTGCAGGATCGCCGAACGAGCGTTCGGGTCTGTCGCTGCATTCAGGTCTTCCATCAACTGCTGGAAGGCGGCGCTATCGTACTGGAAGTAGTACTCTGGACGGGCATAGATGCCGATGTCCATTGGCTCCGTGTGGGAAACGATTGTCAGACCGAAGTCATAACCGCGGAACACCTGTTCAAGCCACTGTGCCCACTCAAGGTTGCTGATTTCAACGTCGATACCTACTTCGCGCAATTGTGCGGCGATGATTTCACCACCACGACGTGCGTAGGATGGGGGTGGCAGTTTCAATGTTGTTTCAAAGCCATCCGGATAACCCGCTTCGGCCAGCAACGATTTCGCCAAGGCTGGATCGTAGTTCGATTGACCAGTTAGGTCGACGTAGTCAGGGTTGTGCGGTGCGAAGTGCGTGCCGATTGGCGTACCAAGACCGAACATAGCGCCGTCGATGATCGCTTGACGATCAATCGCGTGAGACATGGCCTCGCGGACTTTCACATTGTCAAACGGTGGCATTTTGTTGTTGGTCGAAAGGATTGTTTCGCCTTCGGTCGAACCAACGAGCACTTGGAAACGCGAGTCAGCCTCGAATTGCGGCAGGTTTTCCGGTGCTGGATAGCCCGGGAACGCGTCCACATCTTCGGCCATCACAGCAGCAAAAGCCGCGGTCGGGTCGGAGATGAATTTGAACGTTGCACCGTCGAGTTTAGCTGGTGTGCCCCAATAGTCGGCATTCTTGCTAATCGAAATGCTGTCACCTTGAACCCAGTTTGTGAAGGTGAACGGGCCTGTGCCAACCGGATGGGTTTTCGCGTCTGCGATGGATTCTTCGGCCACAACAACCGCGTCGCCCCATGCCAAGTTGAACAGGAAAGCACCGTTTGGCGCGGACAAGGTTATACGAACCGTCGTTGCATCAACCGCGTCTACCGATGCGATGCCAGCGAACAGCGCTTTTTGCGCATTTGTTGAATCTTCAGCACGCGCGCGATCCAGCGAGAATTTGACGTCTTCGGAATCCATCGCGGAGCCGTCATGGAACATCACACCGGAATGCAGGTTGAACGTATAGACCAAACCGTCATCAGAGATTGTCCAGCTTTCTGCAAGTGCTGGCAAAATCGAGCCATCAGCTGCGAAACGGGTTAGGCCCTCAAAAATGTTCGCATAGACGACGCTGTCAATTGCACCAGCTGCGGCACCCGTTGGGTCCAAGTGTGGCGGCTCTAGCTGCATACCGATGGTTATATCGGTCGTTTCGGCGTATGCCATGCCAGCGGTGATCGCTAGCGCGCTGGCCATAGCCAGCTTAAGGTTTAGATGTTTCATTATTCCCTCCATTTATTATTAGTATCTTCAGGACGACTTGTCCTGATCTGTAAGCAACTCGGCCAAAGCTAACCCCATAACTTTCGCGGAGTCTATCATATCTTGCACTGCAATATATTCGTCCGGTTGGTGCGCGAGGTCTAGAATCCCAGGACCATAAGCAATGCAGTTCTTCATTCGCCCGATCCGGTCGATATGTTTTTGGTCGTATGTACCGGGTGAAACTACGTATTCCGGTGCCTTGCCCAACACGTGTTCAATCGCCTTGCTGACAGTCGCCACAACAGGCGCGCTTTGATCGGTCATGCTTGGCAACACTTCGTGCATGTCGCGGATGTCATAGGTGAATTTATCCCGCTCACCTTGGACTTTATCCAACAGATCGTGCATTTCCTGACGCACATCATCGATGTTTTCTTCAGGCAGAAAGCGGCGGTCAATAATCATCGTGCAACTATCAGGCACGCAAGGTGCAGGCAGGCCGGTATAGCCTTCCTCCTGTACAGGTTCGCCACCGTGGACCGAGTTAATATTGAGCGTGGAATTTTTCGCGCCCTCGGGGATAATGGGCAATTCTGAACGGCGCTCGGCGAGTGCTGGGAACAGATTCGCTTCCATTTCCTCCATCACGGCGCCCATATGTCGCACTGCACAATCACCTAGAAATGGCATGGAGCCATGAGCAATTCGCCCGTGGGTTTCAATCTCCGCCCACCAAACACCGCGATGGCCAAGGCATACGCGATCTTTATGAAGCGGTTCGGGAATAATTACGTGCTGTACACGCTCTGGGGTGAAGAAACCTTTCTCCGCCAGATAGGCCACACCGCCAAAACCGCCGGTTTCTTCGTCCGCTGTTCCGGATATTTCGATAGCACCGGAATAATCGGGCCACGAGTCTAAAAACGCCTCTACGGCGATGATAGAAGTCGCAAGACCGCCCTTCATATCACAGGCGCCGCGCCCATATATTTTTCCGTCTGACAATTCCGCCCCAAACGGATCGAAAGTCCAGCCCTGCCCGACCTCGACCACGTCAATGTGGGAATTGAAATGTACGCATTCGCCGGAATGTGCCCCTTCGCGCCGCGCCACCACGTTCCAACGAGGGTATTTATCGCTGTCACCGGGCGTGCCGTAGGCGCGAACCATCTCCACCTCGAAACCTCGGGTGGTCAGACGCCGTGCCAAATATTCACAGATTTCCAGATAATTATTGCCCGGAGGATTGAGTGTCGGGATGCGGATCAGGTCTTGCGTCAAAGCAATCAGGTCTTCGCGAGCACCGTCGATGCGCGCCGTAAATTCTGCAGTTTTATCCACAACTGTACCCATTTAGAAACTTTCAAATATCTCTGGCGTCATACCAACAAACTGGTTTAGTGAAACAGCAGTATGCAGCCCACCGCCGCAATACAGCAATACGGTAGAAATACGGAGACCCATGGACAACTTCACAGAATTAGCTTTTGAACGTGCGCCAATAGGCATAGTTCTGACTGAAAATCGCATCATAAAAGCTTGCAACCAGACCTTTGTGAAATTGTTTGGATATTCGCGTGACGAACTAATAGACCAGTCCTTCCGTATGCTCTACCAGACCCGCCGCGAGTTTGACGAAATTCGGGACATTGGCCTCGCGCCGCTGCGTGAAACTGGCAGCTACACTGATGAGCGCTTGATGTTGCACCGTGACGGGTCGATGTTTTGGTGCCGGTTCAGGGCGCAAACTCTGACGCCGGACGACCCGCTTGGGCAGGTCGTTTTAACGTTTGCCGATATATCTGAAACGCATCAATCGATCAGTCTGACGCCGCGTGAACGGCAGGTTGTGATGTTGTTGCGTAAAGGACAAACCAGCAAAGAGATCGCGCGGAACCTGTCGATTTCCCCAAGAACGGTGGAAGACTATCGCGCAACGTTGCTTGCGAAGTTCAAGGTTAAGAACGTCGCCGAATTGTTGGCGCATATGGTTGGAACAGGCCAGCCATAAAGCACGGGGCTTACAATTTGGTGCGGGATTGTTTTTCGACGATACCTGAAGTGCCTTCGCGGCGTTCCAGTTCGGCCAACACATCTTCCCATTTCACACCGCGCGATGACAGCATGACCAGCAAGTGAAACAGCACATCGGCGGCTTCTTCGGTTAGGTTTTTCGGGTCATCTTTTGCAGCTGCGATGATGGCCTCGACCGCTTCTTCGCCGAATTTTTCTGCGCATTTATACGGGCCGCGGGCGAAAAGTTTGGCGGCATACGAGTTTTTCTCGTCGCCGCCTTTGCGTTTTTCGATCTTGCGCGCGAGCCGCGTTAATACATTTGCCATTATAACCTCACCGGCACGCCGGCCGCTTGCATGAATTCTTTTGCTTCACGGATGGTATAGTCGCCGAAGTGGAAAATGGAAGCCGCGAGAACGGCTGATGCGTGTCCTTCGACTACTCCGTCCACCAAGTGTTGCAAATTCCCCACACCGCCCGAGGCGATAACGGGTACGGATACTGCATCGGCGATGGCGCGGGTTAGCGGAAGGTTGAAACCCTCGCGGGTTCCGTCGCGATCCATTGAAGTTAGCAGGATTTCCCCTGCGCCCTTGGATACGACCAGTTTGGCGAATTCGATTGCGTCGATCCCTGTGGGTTCGCGGCCACCATGGGTGAAAATCTCCCATTTGCCGGGGGATACGGTTTTGGCGTCAATTGCCACGACAATGCATTGGTTGCCAAATTTGTTGGCACTGTCGGCAATCACATCGGGATTGGCCACCGCTGCCGAGTTGAAGGAAACCTTGTCGGCCCCTGCCAGCAGAAGTTTACGCACATCTTCGGGCGTGCGGACACCGCCACCGATGGTGAGGGGCATGAAGCATTGCTCGGCAGTACGCGAGACCAGATCATACATGGTGCCACGGTTTTCCACCGTCGCCGCGATGTCGAGGAAGCAGAGTTCATCAGCCCCCGCAGCATCGTAGGCTTTGGCGGATTCCACGGGGTCGCCTGCGTCGATCAAATCAACGAAATTGACGCCTTTGACGACGCGGCCGTCTTTGACATCCAAGCAGGGGATTATGCGGGTTTTAAGCATGGCTATCCCTTCAGGTAGGCGGCCGCTTCGGCCACATCAATTGCGCCATCATATAGCGCCCGACCCGAGATCGCACCATTGAGCGGTGCGCCGCAGGCTTTAAGGGCCTTCAGATCATCCATCGAAGATACGCCACCCGAGGCAATAACCGGAATGCTAACTGCATTCGCCAGCGCGGCCGTTGCTGCGACATTCGGGCCCTGCATTGCGCCATCGCGGTCGATGTCCGTATAGATGATGGCGGCCACACCTGCATCTTCGAATTTCTTCGCCAGATCGAGGGCGGTTACATCTGTTGTTTCGGCCCAGCCTTCAACGGCGACCATACCGTTGCGCGCGTCAATGCCGACGGCTACTTTGCCGGGGAACAGGCGGGCGGCTTCTTTCACGAGGTCAGGGTTGCGCACTGCGATAGTGCCGAGGATCACACGTGCCAGACCCTTGTCCAGCCACTGTTCGATCGTTGCAATATCGCGGATGCCGCCGCCGAGTTGGGCGGGGATGTTGCAGGCCTTCAGGATTGCCTCGACGGGTTCGGCGTTCACCGGTTCGCCGGCGAAAGCACCGTTTAAGTCCACCAGATGCAACCATTCGCAACCCGCTTTCTGAAACTCCAACGCTTGTGCGGCTGGGTTGTCGCTAAACACGGTCGCTTGGTCCATCTCGCCTTTATAGAGGCGCACACAGTTGCCGTCTTTCAGGTCGATTGCGGGATACAGGATCATGATAACGCCTCCAAATCAGTAGTTGAGGGCCTGATACCCCGATTATCACCTGACTTAAAGTCAATGTTGACCTTTATGCAGCTAATCGAGTGAGATGACGCAACATAAACAGGAGGTAGCAATGAAAAAGATATTATTGGCGTTGGTTTTGGCACTGCCAAGCCTTGCAAATGCGGGTGCGTTGACGGGGGTATATCAGACCGAACCAGGGGACGAAGGCGGTGTTTTGCATGTGGGCATGGCGGCATGTGCAGATGACGCAGGGCTGACGTGTGGAACAATTTTGCGTGCCTACAGCGCGGATGGTTCAGCCAACACTGGCTACGAACACCTAGGAAAACCTATTGTCTGGGCAATGGAAGACAAGGGTAACGGAAACTGGGGTAACGGCAAGATTTGGGCACCGGATCGTGACAAAACATACGCCTCCAAGATGTCACTGAACGGCAACATTTTGCAGGTTAAAGGTTGCGTCGCCATTATCTGCCGCACTCAGAACTGGGTCGTTGTACCTTGAACCTTATCGCAGGATTTGCGCGGCGATTTCCCGTGTTCTGCTGAAAATCGCCTCCGAACCATACGGAGCATTCACAAGGGCAAGGCCGGAACCGGTCATGCCCTTGTTGTCTTTCAGATCAAAGGCTACTTCGTCCACAAGATGAGGCACTTCCAACGCGGCTAGCATCTCGTGGTGTCTTACTGCTTTCAGGATCGGATACCAGATCATCACGGTTGCTTCGGGCCACTTGGCTACCAGCTTGTTGGTGAAGTCTGCAACTTGCAGGTATTCGGTTTTAACTTCGTAAGATGGATCAACCAGTATCAGGCTTTTGCGCGGTTTGGTCGGCGCGATCGCCAGAACGCCCTCAAAACCATCACGGCGATGCATCGACGCCTCACCTTCAAGATTAACCTGCAAAGCTTTGAATTCTGCTGGATGCAGTTCCATCAAATGAATTTTGTCACTTTCCCGCATCAAAGCAGCCGCGATTGCTGGCGAACCGGGATAAGAGGTTTTGCCGTGCATCAACCGAATAGATTTCAACGCCTCGGCAAAGGGGCAGTCAGGTAGGTCGACCTTGGTGATGCCTTCGGCTGCCTCGCCGGTTTTAGTAGATTCAACCGAGGCCAAATCATACAGCCCGCGCCCTGCGTGCGTTTCCATATAGGTGATGCCACGCGGCTTACGGGTTAACAGAGTTAACAGCTCCGCAAGCGCGATATGCTTGTGAAGATCGGCTGGGCCACCAGCGTGATATGCGTGTTGATATGATAACATATGCCTTGGCTATCGGATCGCCAGCAAGGCGTCCATTGGGAAATGTCTGGATGTGGCTTTTCGTCTATTGAAAAGTGTGATGGTCCGGATTAGAACCGTTCTAAATTGAACCCATATTAAGGAACGACCAATGCAAGCTGGCGTAACAATTCCGAAAATCACCTTCAAAACCCGCGTACGTGATGAATCAGTGGGCGGCGACAACCCGTTCCGCTGGCAGGACGTAACAACTGATGAATACTTCGCTGGTAAACGCGTTGTTCTGTTCTCGCTTCCGGGTGCATTCACTCCGACGTGTTCCACATACCAGTTGCCTGGTTACGAAAACGGGGCGGCTGATTTTGCGGCGGAAGGCATCGACGAGATTTACTGCATGTCCGTTAACGACAGCTATGTGATGAACAAATGGGCGGCCTCGCAGAACCTTGAAAATGTTAAGGTTATCCCTGATGGTTCGGGCCTTTTCACGCGCTTCATGGGCATGTTGGTTCTGAAAGACCCAGAGGGTTTCGGTTTCCGTTCTTGGCGTTATGCCGCTGTTATTAACGACGGCGTTGTCGAAGCATGGTTCGAAGAGCCGGGCCGCAAAGATAACAACGACACAGACCCATACGGCGAGTCCTCGCCCGAGACCGTTCTGGCTTGGTTAAAAGCCAATAAATAAAAGTTCAAACGGGGCGCTATTTAGTGCCCCGTTTTGCCCTTGTGGCCATTGACTCCCCTTTCCAAATCCATATAACCCCGCCATCCGGTGCCGTGAGGTTCCGGCAATTGGTGTTTGTGGCCCTCGCAAGGGGACGCCTGTCACCTTCCTCGATAATGAGGAGGGTAAGGAAAGCACCTTTCATAACTGAAAGGATCCAGCCGTGACTAAACGTACAGCTGCCAAGTA
>CALCGO010000185.1 GCA_937901055.1 uncultured Rhodobacterales bacterium | reverse complement strand
CCAATACCGAAGGTTTTTCAAGTGCTTAGAGGCACCCAACGCACTCGCTTTTTTGCAGATTTTTCTGCGTCAGGTGTTTTATTTCTTGTTTTTAGCATATCTAAACGCGTTGAAAACTCCTGGTGTGGTAAAGAGAAGTCGCTGGTGTCTAACTCAAAAAACTCGGCCATTTTGCGCAATGAGTTTTGTGATGGCACAGTTGTTCCACTCAGATATTTGTTAAACTGCTGGCGGTTCATACCCAATTTTCTACAGACGTCAGCGATTGAGCGATAATGACCACATATCAATCTCAAATTCTCTTTTAGTACCGTGTTATCCTCTGAGGGCATATATTCCATTCCTAGCGCCTACATAGCCTGCTTTTACAGACAAATAGTCCATTGTGTCAGAGCTTTGCCGCGAGCATGGCATGAGCAGTACCAGCATTCACAAGTGGCAGTCCAAATTTGGTGGCATGGATGCATCGCTGATCTCGCACATGAATATGATGGAAGAGGAAAACAAACGCCTCGGGAAAAAGTGGTGAGGCCGTCTTAGTGCAAAGAGATGGACCAGTGGGCGGTTCAGCACCGAAGTATCAGTATTCGGCGGTCTTGCCGAACCGTGAACCTCAGTGAGATCTGGTATCGGCAGTTTTATCATTTGGCGGCGCCAAGTGAACCTCCTGCCTCTTCACCTGAGTATTGCCTGACAGTGCCGGTTTCTATGCTATGAGCGAAAGAAACGCATCCGCAAATAAAACCCGCCTTAAAATTCGCATATCAAGTGTAATGGAAAAAAAATGCCCACGCAAACGGGCGCAGGCAAGTTGGGGAGGTAATGGTATTAAAACTTTAGTCTAACGGCATATCTTTTTTTGCAGACCAATTGAGTGATTAATAACCGTGCCCGTGACGAAATTTACAACTCCAATTTAGGAGGAGCGGTTGCTCTTATAACAACCGCTCCAACACCACCGTGCGACCTCGGCCCAGAGAGACTCACTGTGATTTCATATGTTGCAAGCAACTAGTTTTGTACGGGTTGAACTCGAGTTTTCAGGCTTGAATGGTGCTCACGCGACGAAGCCACAAGCTTGATAGTATCGCGATACAGCTTTGTGTATATGCGCTGCAGCGAGGTTGCCGGGGCCGCCTGAATCTTTCAGAAATTCGAGGCCACCAAAGAACTGGGTCGAAAGCCCGATTGGCACTTCCGCGGTGGATAGGTTGGCAAAGAGTTTGTTGACTGCGTCTTGAACCGTCGGCTCCTGCCAATAGTATCGGATCCGATCACTCAAGCTAAAATGACGCTGCAGAGCGACCTCTTGCTGCGAGCCAGCATAATAACCCATCCAGTGCTCAGGTGTTTGTATCATTGCTTCATCGAGCACCTCGACAATCTTGGATTTTGTGTTCGGGCAAAACCTATCCTCAATTTCAGCCATAGAGAAGATAGCCTCGCGGAATCTAAAAGTCAGTTCAGGTCCAACTTTAAGGAAAAAGACATGGCGTTTGACAAGTTGAACGAGACAGGTTGTGGGTTGATAGTCTGTGGAGTGACCTTCGAAAGTTAAACGCTGATATAAATTGATTGCTTCAACAAGTTCCTTTGCCGCCTCAGGTTGGAATTGATGAACCGAACTGTGACTAAAATCCACACCAGGTTGCGTCACAACGGATACAACTCGCTCCCAAGCTTCTTCCACAGAAGCATCAGTAAATGCAGCTTTGTGGGTCGCGATGGTCTCACCTAACCGCTCTGGCGTGGTGATTTGCAAATCGGCCATGTCATCCGTTTCGCCGCCGGGAACTGGTACCTCGGTCCCAATGACATAAATCAACTTGGATGGATCTGGAGCATATTTTTCCGCCACTTTGCACAATTGCGCTGCCCGTCGAGCAACTTCTGCGAAACTTGGGCGTGGCTCGCCGCCGCAAGCCATACTCGCGTCGAGATGGATTTTCTGAAAGCCCGCTTCGACATAGCAGCGTATCATTTTTTCGGCTTTTTGCATCGCTATTTCAATTGGTTCGTTGCGCCAGGGGTTGGGACCGAGGTGATCGCCACCCAAGAGCAATAAGTCTTTTCTTACACCTGCATCACTCGCCAATTGCGCCACCCAAGAAGCGAAATCGGCAGGTGTCATTCCTGTGTAGCCACCGTCTTGGTTGACTTGATTGCAGGTTGCTTCGATCAGCACTGGAAAGTTGTTCTCAGCAGCAAAATCGAGGATTGCCTCCAAAACTTGCTGGTTTGCAGTGCAAAAACTCGGAAGGCCAATCCACTCTCCAGTTCGGTTGCGTGCGATCATTTCGGCGATATTCATGTTCTCAGGCCTTTCCATTGTTCCGCGTGTTCGTTGGCGAATCGTACTAGAGTCTCAAGGTCCGATGCGCCTTCCATGGGCCCACGATGCAGCACAGCTCGAGCGCCAGCTGCAGAGGCGAGACGAAGAACTTCGTCTGTTTTATATCCCTGGAGCCAAAGCGCCGTGAAAGCTCCCCCAAAGCAATCACCTGCACCGGTAGGGTCAATTTCTTTCACAGCAAAAGCGGGAACGAATTGGCTACCATCCGCATTGTGATGGCGGACGCCTTCTGATCCTAGTTTGTGGACGATGCATTCAATTCCAAGCGCAAGAAGTTCCGCAACCGCAGTGTCAGGGTCATTTGCTTGAGTCAGGAGAGTTAACTCTTCCCCGCTCGGAAGGAATACGTCCGACAATGAAAGGATTTCTTTCATCGCTTCGCGAAGATTAGGCGCACCGAATAATTCTTTCCGTGTATTAGGGTCAAAAGAGACAGTTCCGTTGCGTGCTTTGACACTCCGAACCGTTTCGAGGTTCAGCCTTACAAGTTCGGGGCTCGATAGTGACGATCCCATTACGTGGACGTGGTCTGCCGAATTAAGAACATGTACCGCCTCGTCGCTTTTCGATATCGACCCACAAGCGCTGTGTTTGATATTGTAAACAAAGTCTCGCGTTCCATCTCTATGATATCGGACAAATGCGCTGCCAGTGGGGCGGCTGGCATCGATGCTTATTGCCGATACATCGACGCCATCACGCGCTAGGCGGCTCCGGTTGATTTCGCCAAAATCATCATTTCCCACCGCCGATATAATCGCACAAGGCTGGCCAATTTTGGCCACCTGATCGATAAAGATAGCAGGAGCGCCCGATGGAAAGGGTCCGGTGAGTGCCAGCGGTTCGAGGAACCCGTCACCGACAGTGTCCGCCATTATCTCAACCAATATTTCACCGATCACGACGACTTTCTTCATTTGGTTTCTCCCAATGTAGCTTGCCCTTGCGGCATTATGACGTAGTTCTGACCCATCAACTCATCCACTGCCCGCCATCGACATTGTAGCACTGCGAGACGATGTAATCGGATTCTCCTGATGCAAGAAAAACGGCCATCCCCGTTAGATCGTCCGGTGTAGCAAAGCGTCCGAACGGGACGTCCGCAGCGACCTCAGCTTTCTTTTGTCCGGGCTTTTTACCTTCCAACTTCGCGAAAATGGCATCAACATGTTCCCAATGGTCACCATCAACAACACCTGGAGCGATGGCGTTCACATTGATCCCATGCTCGATCAGGTTAAGCCCCGCAGACTGCGTGAGAGAGATCACCGCCGCTTTGGTAGAGCAGTAGACTGCCACAAGCGACTCGCCTCGTCGTCCCGCCTGCGACGCCATGTTGATGATTTTGCCACCTGTGCCACGGGTAATCATATGTCTTGCGACAGCCTGCATAGTGAACAGGGTACCCGCCACGTTCACTGCATAAAGACGATCGTAGCTATCACGTGAAATTTCAGCGATCGGCGCTGCATCGAAGAGCGCGGCATTGTTGATCAAGATGTCAATGCCACCGAAAGTTTCGGCGACCTCATCGACGCACGTGTCAATACTGGCCTGATCGGTTACGTCAATACAGAGCGGGATTGCCGCGACGCCAATCTCGGAAGCAGTTTGTTGCGCGGCATCGAAATTAATGTCAGCAATCGCGACACGAGCGCCTTCGCGCACAAACCGTTCAGCAAACGCACGGCCAATACCTCGTGCCGAACCGGTGATGAGTGCGGTCTTTCCCGCTAGTCTTCTGGGGGTATTCATGATCGTCAATCTTTCTCTAATTGATGCGCTAACGCGTGGTGTATCCGCCGTCGATCACGAGCACGTCGCCCGTTACATAGCTTGCAGCGGGTGAGGCTAGGAATAGCGCAGCGGTGGCAACTTCTTCAGGTTGGCCCACGCGCTGCATAGGCGTCATGTTTTTCCAGATTGCAAACCACTCTGGATTGTCGATTCCGCCTTGGGACATATCAGTCTGGATGTATCCTGGCGCGAGCGCGTTAACGCGGATACCGTCGAGGGCGAGCTCGCTTGCCAAGCTTTTAGTCATCATGTGAACTGCGGCTTTCGAGCTGTTGTAGGCCACTTGGTTCTGTGGAATGTTCGAGGCGATGCCGGACATCGACCCTGTGTTGACAATGGCTCCACCACCTTGAGCGCGCATCGCGGGAATTACCGCCTTGCAACAACGGAACACCGCATCAACGTTCAGCGTCATAAGTTTATGCCAGTCCTCGTCGGGGAAATCCGCTGTATCACCGTGAATCGCCACTCCTGCGTTGTTTACAAGGACGTCGAGCCGGCCAGCCTTCGCAAGCACTTCAGCTACAAGGGCCTCAGGTGCCTGCGGGTCGGTCAGATCGGCGGCAATGAACGTCACATCGAAGCCCGCCTCGCGCAGTATTTTTTCTGCCTCAGACCCGTTGCTACGGGCGCTGATGAAGATCTGTGCGCCGGCCTGGCCAAAAGCCCTAGCAATGGCAATGCCGATACCACGAGTCCCACCAGTGATAAGAGCCACTTTGTTATCTAGTCTAAATCGCTCCAGTAGATCCTGATCTTTATTCATATCAAATACTCCATGTTCGGTCTGTTGGGATTCGTGCGAGAATGCACCCTGCTGAAACGCTCAAATGTCGAGACTCTGCGGCAGAATTACGATGTCTCGGATGGTAATGGTGCGCGGCCGTGTCAGCATGAACAATACCGCGTCAGCCACCGCGTCGGGTTGCATAAGGCTACCTGTCGCAAGTGCCTCTTCCATTTTTTCCTTGGGCCAATCGTCGAGCAGCGAAGTGACCACAGGTCCTGGGGCGATCGAGCCAACGCGAATACCGTTCGGTGCGACCTGGCGGCGCAACGTGTGCACAAAAGCCTGAACAGCATGCTTCGAAGCGGTGTAGATCGGCTCCAAAACCACAGGTACCATACCCGCTACAGAACTGGTCACCACAATATCGCCCGTCCCGCGTGCGATCATATTTGGCAACACAGCGTGAATAGAACGAAACGCCGCATTGATGTTGAGGTTCAGCATTAGGTCCCATTCGTCGGGGTTTCCGTCGACGATTTGGCCACCTACATAGGCACCCGCATTGGCGTGGAAAATGTCTAGCGGTCCCGCCAAATCTTCAATTTTAGGCATCATGGAAGAGACCTGTGCGCCGTCGAGCAGATCGATGACAAGGGCATGCGCATTCTTGCCGAGTTCTTCGCAAAGAGCGTCCAAACGGTCACCTGCGCGGTCAATTAAGACAACGTCAGCGCCTTCCCGCAAAAAAGTTCGGGCACATTCCAGTCCGATCCCTGAGGCTGCACCTGTGACAGCCACTGTTTTGCCTGTAAGATTTTTTGACATGTTCTAATATCCTTGTTTTCTAGTTACGCACGGCCATGGCTGGCACGAGAGCGCCGGGCGAGCGAGTCCACGATGACCGCAAAGGCTAGGACGCCACCGGTGATCATGAATCGAAGCGAGGAACTAAGGTTCAGTAGGGTCAGACCGTTCGAGATGGACATGATGACGAGAACTCCGAGAAGCGCCGACCAAGCCGAACCACGGCCTCCAAAGAGAGATGTCCCGCCAATAACGGCCGCTGCGATCGCGTTTAGATTGACGTCACCTGTACCTGCCTGAATGCTTGCCGACGCCAGTCTTGCTGAAGAGAAAACGCCACCAAGCGCCGCAAAAGTTGAGCACAACACAAAGGCCGACATTCGGATCGCATCCACATTAATCCCAGAACGCCTAGCGGCTTCGGCGTTGCCACCAATTGCAAACATTGAACGCCCCCACTTCGTACGGGTCAAAGCGTATTCAACAAACACGACAACAAGCGTGAATATCGCGAACATCCACGGTACGCCGCGGCCTTTCTCGAGGTAGTAAACAGCAAAGATCAATGCAGCCGTGATGATCACGGCCTTTATAATAATGACACTTGGATTAGCAGAAGTAAGGTTCGCTTCGCTGCGGCGCCTCGCATCAACAAATCCGCCAAAGATAAGCAGGAGTCCCGGCAAAATGGCCAGCGTATAAGATAGCCAAGCTGGCATGATCAGGAGCTGACCGAACCGCACGAGCGGAGATGTAAACGGTAGGTTTATTGAACCTGTTGGCCCAAGGATATAGAGTTGCAAGCCCAATATTGCGAGCAAACCTGCCAGGGTTGCCACGAAACTCGGCATATCGAAGCGATTTCGCATGAAACCAAAAACAAGGCCAACGAGCGATCCAGCTGCCAATGCCCCCAGTATAGCGAGAGGAAGTGGCAAACCGGTTTTCACCCAAAGAACGCCGATCAACGCGGAGGCCAATCCACTCATTGACCCAACGGAAAGATCGATTTCTCCCAAGAGCAGCACAAATACGATGCCAAGTGCGATGAATCCGACGGCGGACGCATCGAAAAGAAGATTGGCTAGATTGATCGGCGCGAGAAAGATCGGGTTAAGCGATGTAAATACGACCGAAATAAGAACGATACCAGCAATTACTGGAAGCATTCCCAAATCCCCCGATCGTGTCCGGTCCAGAAATTCTCGGATAGCCCCTGCAATTCCTTCGTCGTGACGAACACGCGTATCAGCGCGATCGAGCTTCGGATTCATTGTTTTGTCAGTCATTTTCGGTCCTTTGTTCATTCTGTCTCCTCCTCGAGTTTGCGGGCCTCTCGTCGGGAAACAGAGTTGTCGGATGCGCCGGTGATTGCAGAGACGAGTTCCTCGTGCGAGTTTTCGGTCGTGAACACGCCGTTGTTCCGCCCTAGACGCAGTACGACTATTCGATCGGCAACAGCACGCACGTCCTCCATGTTATGCGAGATCAGTATCACCCCGTGGCCCATGTCACGCACCCGTTCAATGAGGTTAAGCACCTCTGCGGTTTGGGCCACACCAAGGGCTGCAGTCGGTTCGTCGAGCATGATAATTTTGGGTTCAAGAACAAGTGAACGCGCGATCGCGACAGTTTGGCGCTGTCCGCCTGATAACGACGCGATAGGCTCCCGAACCGATGGGATGCGAGCGGCCAGTTCCTTGAGCAATTTCCAGGACCGGACCTCCATTTCCACCTCGTTCAAACGCCACGGCGAAACCTCTTGGCCGAGGAATAGATTTGCGACGACATCCAGATTCTCGCAAAGAGCAAGATCTTGAAATACCGTTGCAATTCCCATATCAAGCGCCTTGCCTGGATTGTCGAATGTTACTTCCTCGCCGAGATATTCGATCGTACCGGAAGTTGGTTGATGTACCCCGGCAAGCACTTTGACCAGCGTCGTTTTGCCTGCTCCGTTATCTCCTACCAGTGCCACGACTTCACCAGCGTGAATTTCTAATTCGATATCCGCAAGAGCCGTAACAGCTCCGAATTTTTTGGAAACCGCACTCAATCGCAAGAGTAAGTCCTCGTTTTTTCGCTTTGGTTGGATCTGTGTCATGCGGTGCTCTCTTCCGATTTGGTGTTGGGCAAGCGGCCCCGTAGGTCCGCCTGCTTCTGTGTAATGCAGCGCCAAGGGAGGATCGGCGCTGCACATCTTGTTTACTCGATACCGAGTTCCGCGCAGTATACGGCGAAATCACCAGCACAAAGCTGTGCGGCCGTGACGATGCCAGTGTCGATCACGATTTCCTTGAGGTTTCCGCGTGTCACAACGGCTGGCACGAAGAGCTGCGAAGGCGCGTCGTAAAGCGTGGTCGTGGCCACCGGAGTACCACCGCTCAAGAATGTGAACGCGATATTTGCCGCGGCAGCACCTACGATTTCACTAGGCTTGGAAATAGTGTTGTACTGATCGCCCGCGATGATGTGCTGAAGTGCAGCGATCTCGGCGTCGTTGCCTGTGACTGGCGGGATAGGATCGACACCAGCCGCTTTCAAAGCCGCTACTGCGCCGCCGCCAGT
>CALCGO010000184.1 GCA_937901055.1 uncultured Rhodobacterales bacterium | reverse complement strand
GCAGGGCCGATGTCGGCTGACACGATGTTCCACCCCGCCGCTCGCGAGCGCTACGATCTGGCGATTTGCATGTATCACGATCAGGCGTTGATCCCGATAAAAACGCTGAATTTTTCTGCCGGTGTCAACACGACGTTAGGGTTGCCGTTCATCAGGACCTCGCCTGATCACGGGACCGCATTTGATATTGTTGGGAAAAACATCGCGGACCCACAATCTTTAATCGAAGCTTTGCGCACTGCCAACGAGATGGCAAAACATCGAGGAACGATATGAGTATTGCCCAAGACGGCCTGCCTCCGCTTCGTGAAGTCATTGCAGACCATGGGCTTAGTGCGCGTAAAGCGTTGGGGCAGAACTTCTTACTGGACTTGAACCTGACATCAAAAATTGCTCGCCGTGCGGGGGATTTGACGCAATGCGATGTGCTTGAAATTGGTCCTGGTCCCGGCGGTTTGACACGCGCGTTGTTGATGGAAGGCGCCCGCAAAGTCGTTGCTATTGAAATGGACAACCGCTGCCTTGCAATTCTGGATCAAATCTCAGCCGCCTACCCTGATCGCCTTTCGGTGATTGAAGGGAACGCGTTGGATGTTAACCCTTTGCCCCATTTGAGTACCCCGATACGGGTCGTTGCGAACCTGCCCTACAACGTCGGAACGGAGCTGTTGATCCGTTGGTTAACCCCGCCGACATGGCCACCGTACTGGCAAAGCCTGACGTTGATGTTCCAAAAGGAAGTCGCGCAGCGCATCGTTGCGGCCCCTGGTTCCAAAGCATATGGGCGTCTATCCGTGCTGGCGCAGTGGCGAACAGATGCCAAGCTGGCTTTCGAAATTTCGCCACAGGCATTCACACCGCCACCAAAGGTGACGTCTGCCGTCGTACACTTGGAAAGACTAGACGAACCGCGTTTTCCGGCGGATGCCAAAGACCTATCGCGAACCGTTTCACTGGCCTTCGGACAGCGCCGCAAGATGCTGCGGGCAAGCTTGAAATCGTTAGGTAAAGACATAGAAGAACGCATTCGCGAGGCGGACATTGATCCGACTACACGCGCAGAGCAGGTTTCCGTTGAGGAATTCTGCCGCCTTAGCCGTGTTTTATTTCCGAAGTAATCAGTTAGGCTGCGGTTGATCCTCAGCAGCTTGATCAACTTCGTTAGATTTGTCTTTCGCGGGCTTGCGCCGTGGCCCCCGGTTGCGTGGCTTGTTTTCAGGTGTAGCAACAAGGTGCTCTTCAACATCGGGCTGTTCGTCTGCCACTTCAGCAAACCCTTCACCAGCATTCGGTTGTTCGTTCTCGGTTTTCGCTTGCTCTTTTTGTTGCTGCTGTTGCGCCTGTCTTGCCTGCTGCTCAGCCTGACGTTCGGCCTGTTGAGCCTGTTGTTCAGCCTGACGTTCAGCCTGCTGGGCTTGTTGCTCAGCTTGGCGTTCGGCCACCTGGCGTTGCGCCACCTGCAAAATGCGGCTGTAATGCTCCGCGTGTTGCTGGAAACTTTCAGCGGCGACACGATCATCGCCCATCGACGCGTCATGCGCCAACCCACGATACTTTTCGATTATCTGCTGAGGAGTCCCGCGCACACGCCCTTCCGGACCGGCGCTATCAAACACACGATTTACAACATTGCCGGACGTGTTGTTGTTCCAACGGTTATTATTCTTATTTCTCGAACGGGATTTGTTTGAAGGTCTCATGCTCATAATTTCTGAAGTGTGGGATTTAAAGATGTGCGCGACGATGCGCCGATAATCTTGTGTAAAATTCCCAATTTGGGGTTAACGTTTCCACTCTCAACGAGAGAACCGTCAGGGCTCAATCTCGGGTGGATGCCGTAATTTATACCCTCAAGCTAGTTGATAACAAGGGAAAAAGGGGCACTGTTTCGAAAAATAGGCGGAAAATGGGCGTTTTTCTAATTTTTCACCGCCACGACACGATCTTTCCCACCCAAATCTCGTGAAACCGTGACATTCGCGAATCCGGCTTCTTGGAAAATCTTAACAACATCCACCGCTTGTGCGTGCCCGATTTCAAACAAAGCTAAACCTTCTTCGGCCAAAAATTCACCCAACGTCGAGGCAATCGTACGGTAGGATTCCAGACCAACCCCACCCGGTGTAAGCGCAAGGAAAGGCTCCCAGTTGCGCACATCCGGTGAAAGCCCCGCCATTTCGGCAGCTGCAATGTAGGGTGGGTTTGAAACGATAAGGTCGAATTGCCCGGCAACCGCATCAAACCAGTTTGAAACGATCAGATTAACCCGGTCAGCCACGTTGTGCGCGGCCGCATTCTTCGTGGCAACCGCTATCGCCTCACTACTGATATCAATAGCAATCGCGCGGGCATCGAGCCATTCTGCCGCTAAGGTCACGGCTAAGATGCCAGATCCGGTACCAAGATCAAGAACACGCTGGAACGGCCCTTGCAGCAACGCCACCTCGATCAGAGATTCCGTTTCTGGCCTAGGGTCCAACACATCAGGCGTAACGCTAAACCAGCGGCCCCAAAATTCACGACCACCGACAATCTGGCTAACCGGCTGAAACTTTTCGCGCGACGCTAGATAACCATCAAATGCGCGAAAAACATCAGGATGAACCTCGTCATCCTCCATCAGTATCAGTCGTGACGGCTCGCACCCCATCGCATGAGCAAGCAAAAAACGTGCATCAACATCCGCGTTTGGTATTCCAGCATCTGTTAACCAAGTTGTAGCAGTGTTTAACGCATCTCTAACAGTGACACTCATG
This sequence comes from uncultured Rhodobacterales bacterium, assembly GCA_937901055.1. Lineage (GTDB taxonomy): Bacteria > Pseudomonadota > Alphaproteobacteria > Rhodobacterales > Rhodobacteraceae > NORP23. The sequence continues at coordinate 5,683 of CALCGO010000184.1, read as the reverse complement.
GATCAAGCTCCGCCAGTTTTTCGGCCTGATCGGCGGCTGTCAGCGCCTCGATCAGTTCATCCAGATCACCTTGCATGATTTGATCGAGCTTATAGAGCGTAAGATTTATACGGTGGTCCGTCACCCTGCCCTGCGGGTAGTTATAGGTGCGAATACGTTCCGAACGGTCGCCCGACCCAATCTGCCCTTTTCTCGCGGCGGAGCGTTCATCGTCAACCTTCTGGCGTTCCAAATCGTAAAGACGTGTACGCAAAACCTGCATCGCTTTCACGCGATTTACGTGTTGAGATTTTTCGGACGAGGTTACCATAATCCCAGTCGGAAGGTGGGTGATACGCACGGCGGAATCCGTCGTGTTCACGTGCTGACCACCGGAACCAGACGCCCGCATTGTATCGATACGAATGTCCGTGGAAGGGATGTCGATGTCTACATCTTCCGCTTCAGGAAGAACGGCAACTGTCGCGGCCGAAGTGTGAATACGCCCACCCGATTCCGTGGTCGGTACGCGCTGTACGCGGTGCACGCCTGATTCAAACTTCATAACCGCGAACACGCTGTCACCCTTGACGTTCACGATCACTTCTTTGTATCCGCCAACATCAGAAGATGCCTCTTCAACGATCTCGAATTTCCAACCACGGCTTTCGCAGAACCTTTGGTACATACGCAGCAAGTCACCGGCAAACAGTGCCGCCTCGTCTCCACCCGTTCCGGCGCGAATTTCCAGAATTGCTGGGCGATGATCTGCATCGTCTTTTGGAATAAGCGCCAGCGTAATTGCCCGTTCTGCAGCCGGTAACTTATCCTTAATCTCTTGCAGTTCTTCTTGCGCCAGCTCCCGCATTTCAGGATCGTCCAGCATCGCTGTCGCCTCGGTTTGAGCCTCCAGATAACCTTGGTAGGCGTCGATCTGTTCGACCACGGGCTTTAGCTCGGAATACTCTCGACCAAGGGAGGCCAACTCGCTGGCTTCAGCGCCGCCAGACAGTTTCGCCTCGATAAACGCAAAGCGTTGCCGGATCATTTCCAGTTTGTCAGATGCAATCATTTTTTGACCGTATTACTGTTCGAAAGACTGAAGCGTGTTTACCCACGCCAATACCCGTTTTTCATTCGAGCCAAGGTCATCATAACCGAACCGAGACTGCGAATAGATGGCAATCGTCGAATTCCCGCCATTCAGGTCGATAAATTTCACGGATACGTAATCCGGTAAATTCAAGCTTTGGCTACGCTGCACATAGGTCATCCAACCTTCTTCGGGCGAACCGGCGATACGGATGGTTTTCGCCTGGCTCAACACATAGTCGTCAAACGCCTTGGCCATTAATGTCGGATTAACCGTATATACCGGCGACGCGGCGTCAACGAACTCTTCAGTCAACGCAGGCGGAGCCATGCGGAAACTATGCGGTTGAACAGATTGGGGAACCGTCAGCGGATCAACATGCCAAACCGCGGCATCGTGCTCTACCGAACCGACATAATAAAACAGGCCGCCAGCGGCCGCTATGGTTAGAAAAACTAAAAAAATCGCCATACGGACCATGATAATTACGCTGCGGTATCCGCAGCCTCCTGCTCAGCTTCAATAATTTTTGCTTTGGCTTCGACCATTTCTACAATGTGATCAACCATATCCGCATTATCCCGTTTATGGTCCTGTTTACCAGCCAAATATACCATTCCCGATCCAGCACCGCCGCCAGTGAAACCGACGTCGGTCATTAGTGCCTCTCCTGGACCGTTAACCACACATCCGATAATCGACAAGCTGACGGGTGTGTGGATGTGCGCAAGTCGGTTTTCCAACTCGGCAACAACCTTGATTACATCGAACCCTTGGCGTGCGCAGGACGGGCAAGAGATGATGTTCACACCGCGATGCCGCAACCCCAATGATTTCAGAATTTCGAATCCCGCCTTCACCTCTTCAACCGGATCAGCAGAAAGCGAGACCCGGATTGTGTCGCCAATTCCCATCCACAGCAGGTTCCCCAAGCCAATAGCAGATTTGACGGTGCCGGAAACCAGCCCGCCCGCCTCTGTAATACCAAGGTGGATCGGCGCGTCCGTCATCTCGGCCAAGCCTTGATAGGCCGCCGCAGTCATGAAAATATCGGATGCTTTCAGCGATATCTTGTAGTTCTGGAAATCATTATCTTCTAGAATACGGATATGGTCCATACCACTTTCGATCATCGCATCAGGGCATGGTTCGCCGTATTTATCCAGCAAATGCTTCTCTAACGAGCCGGCGTTCACACCGATGCGGATGGCACAACCATGGTCTTTCGCAGCTTTGATAACCTCGCGCACACGTTCAGGTGAACCAATGTTGCCCGGATTAATCCGCAAACAGGCAACACCTGCCTCCGCAGCCTCTATTGCGCGTTTGTAATGGAAATGGATGTCCGCAACGATCGGCACAGGGCTGGCCCTAACGATTTCGGCCATAGCATCCGTTGAGGGAACATCGGGGCACGACACACGAATAATGTCTGCCCCCGCCTCAGCACATTCTTGAATCTGCGCAATCGTCGCTTTGGCATCCGACGTTAACGTGTTTGTCATGGTCTGTACCGTAATCGGAGAATCCCCACCAACCGGTACGTTCCCCACGTGAATGACACGGCTTTTACGGCGATCAATATCACGCCATGGACGAATAGGGTTATGCGACATACGCGGGTTCCAATTTATGCAATGTTTCTTGGGGAATTGATAAAGCCGATGATCGCCATCGCTACCCAGTCCAGTTCAGGGGCTATTGATTCAGGCGTGCCACGTTTTGACTCCGCCATGCGTCGGCGGCAACCTGCAGCGCAACGGACGGGTCGGAAACTTCAGCCATGTTGCCTGCAACGGCAGTCGGCAAAAGTGCAATGTCACGCACAACGGCATCGGTATTGCTAAGTGGTCCGTAAGCCTCGTCGTCAACCATCACGTAAACATATGTTGCATTTCCTGCCCGCAAATACGCGGCCGGTGCATCGACGGGCAGCAAATACTGCTCGCCAGCCGCAAGAATTTTCTCAAAGATAATAGTGCCATTTTCTTGATATACGCGCACCCACGCCTCCTGCACCGCAACGATGCTCACGCTTGGCACATATGGCGTCTCGCTAACACGCGGTGAACCCTCGGTAACGATCGCAACCTCGGTTTCTACTTGGTCCGCCTCGGCAACTGTAACCGCCGGTGTACTACCTGCGTCAGGATTAATCGCAAAGATCGGGCCATCGCGCGGTTGAACCACGGGAACGTCCAGCTCGCGCCGGGAATAAAGAATCGAGGGGTCAGCAGCCAACTCTATGCTAGACGCAAGAAAACCATCGGAGCCATTAAGGCTTGCGCCCCCAAGACTATCCGGCTCGAAAGCAACCATCGGATTGTCCTCAATTGGCGCGAATTCAACCCGCTGGATATCTTGCAAGACAAACCATGCACCATATCCCAAAACGGCTATCACGGCGGCCAGCACCACGGCAGGTCCGGCGGCGGCAACCGTAGCACCAGTTGTGCCGGTTCGCCCATCAACGCCGTTACCGGGCATATTCGGGGTCCAGGATTGCGGGTCAGTTATTGGCTGTAGATCGGCCTTTTTCTTCTTTGTAGGTGTCCCACCTAGCTCCACGCTCGCACTTTGGAACCTTGCTTCAACACAGAAACGCGCGAATGTGACTTCGGGGTCCAACTCAAGATAACGCGCGTATGACCGCACATAACCAGCGACAAAACTGGCATTGGGAAAGACCGAAACATCGCAATTCTCAATCGCTGAGATATACGCCGCTTTAACTCGCAATTCACGTTGAACGTCCAGCAACGACTTGCCGAGTGTCGCGCGTTCTCCGCGCAACTCATCGCCTAGTTTTCGCTCGAAAGAGTCGAAACCGCCAAGGGTAATATCTGAGGGCGTGTTGCTCATTAGCCTGCTTGTATAATTGTAGCCTCGGTGCGTATTTATCCCAACGCCACGAAATCACAAGGGTTCCATGGCGTTAGTGGCTAATTTATATCACCTTTTTGTGAGTTTGTGCAGGAAAAATTAACCCACCCGTAACGGCTTGAATCGCGTCCGTCGGAAAGCGGCGATTTTACGCCTACGCGCTTAGCTCAGTGCGGTTCAGCTCGCAATGCTGCCAAAGGGAATCGAGCGCCCGAACGAGGTGATCCATCATCTTGGGGTCATGCACAGGTGAGGGTGTAAACCGAAGCCGTTCTGTTCCACGCGGAACCGTCGGGAAGTTTATCGGTTGCACGTAAATCCCGAAGTCTTCCAACAGGCGGTCCGACAGGCTTTTGCACTTTACTGGATCTGCAACAAGTACAGGCACGATGTGACTGCTGTTATCCATAACCGGCAACCCCATCGCTTTCAGGCGCATTTTCAATATCTTAGCGGCATTTTGTTGCGCGTCACGCAGTTCTTGATGCTCTTTCAGGTATCGAACGGAGGCCGCAGCCCCCGCCGCAACCGCAGGGGGAAGCGACGTCGTGAAAATAAATCCCGGCGCATAAGAACGCACCGCATCTGCCATTTTGGCCGAGGTTGCGATGTACCCGCCCATCACTCCGTAGGCCTTGGCTAACGTTCCGTTAATAATGTCAATCCGGTCCATCAAGCCATCGCGTTCAGCGACACCGCCACCGCGTGGACCATACATTCCGACCGCATGGACTTCGTCAATATACGTCAACGCATTGAACTCGTCCGCGAGATCACAAACGGCTTCGATCGGACCAAAGTCACCATCCATCGAGTAAATCGACTCGAATGCGATCAGTTTTGGGCGATCCGGATCGACTGATTCCAAAAGCTCGCGCAAATGATCGAGATCGTTGTGGCGCCAGATGTGCTTTTCGCAACGGCCATGGCGCACCCCTTCAATCATCGAGGCGTGGTTAAACTCGTCCGAGAAAATTACCAAGTCGGGAAATAGCTTCGGTAGAACGGATAGCGTTGCCTCATTCGCGATGTAGGCGGATGTAAAAATCAGCGCCGTTTCTTTTTGATGCAAATCAGCTAGCTCACGCTCAAGCTCTTTATGAAAAATCGTCGTGCCGGAGATATTTCGTGTACCACCAGAGCCAGCGCCGGCGACCCGAAGCACACGTTCCATCGCGTTGATAACGACGGGGTTTTGCCCCATGCCCAGATAATCGTTGCCACACCAGACCGTGATATCTTGCTTGGTACCATCGGGCCGCGTCCAGACAGCGTGCGGAAACGCCCCCCTCTCGCGGCAGATGTCAGTAAACACGCGATAGCGCCCCTCGTCATGAAGGGCGTTTAACGCGGTATCCAGTTGGGCATCGTAGTTCATTGCGGCACTCCAAACACATTCATAATGTCGTATACTTGAAGTTGTTGCAACTCCTTACACTACAAATCGACGCAGGGATGGAGGATCGCCCCTGACCATGCAAGTCAATTCTACACGAGTCTGCCGTTTTTCTCTAGTAAATATACCGGATTTGGTCGGTCCAGAACCTCTCGATTACACGCAAATGCGTGTTCACCGAATTCAACGAATCCCCACCCAACGTTGATCCCGCGATCAACCCATCTGCTTGGCGGGCGAACATCTCGGACAATGCTTCGCGAATCTTGGAGCCCTTTTCGGTCAAACGCACCCGCACCGAACGGCGATCCACAGCACACTTCTCGTGGTGC
>CALCGO010000183.1 GCA_937901055.1 uncultured Rhodobacterales bacterium | reverse complement strand
TTATCCAAACAAGTGATCGCAAAATACGACCTTCAGTCTGGTTCAGACGTTCAGAAATATGGTCTGGGCATGAAAGAGATTTGGGAGATTAAACCGGAAAACCATAAAGAGGGCCAAGTAACCCACACTATGGGCTGGCCTTTGGGTGGTAACGCTGGTGGCGGATCGTTTGTTTACCACCTTGAAAACAATCAGGTTTATGTTGGGTTTGTGGTCCATCTGAACTACAAAAACCCGCACCTGTTTCCTTACATGGAATTCCAGCGTTTCAAACATCATCCAGCCATTGCCGACATGCTTGAGGGCGGCAAACGCGTTGCATACGGAGCGCGTGCAATTACGGAAGGTGGCTGGCAGTCAATCCCGAAACTATCGTTCCCAGGTGGAGCGTTGCTGGGCTGTTCGGCGGGCTTCATGAATGTTCCGCGCATCAAGGGTAACCATAACGCGATGCTTTCGGGCAAAGCAGCTGCGGAAGCTGCGGTCGAAGCGATAAAGGCAGGACGGTCGGGTGACGAGCTTACCGCATATGATGCGGACGTTAAGTCTGGTCCAATCGCCAAAGATTTGAAGCGTGTTCGGAACGTTAAACCGTTGTGGTCGAAGTTTGGCATGCTGATGTCACTCGCCCTCGGTGGGTTTGACATGTGGGTAGCCAATCTGACCGGATGGAATCCTTTGGGTACGCTTAGTCATGGGAAAACTGATGCAGCGGCGACCGGCAAAGCAGCGGATCACAAAGTTTTGGACTACCCGAAGCCGGATGGAAAGCTCAGTTTTGACCGCCTGACCAACGTCAGCTTCTCGGCCACCAACCATGCAGAAGAACAACCGTGCCATTTGGTGCTGGCCGATCCGGACCTGCCGATAAATGTCAACTTGCCGGAATTCGCGGAACCGGCACAGCGGTACTGTCCAGCAGGCGTTTATGAAATTTTGCGTGACGAGGACGGATCGAATCCACGCTTCCAGATCAATGCGCAGAACTGTGTGCACTGTAAAACTTGTGATATCAAAGACCCAAGTCAAAATATCACTTGGGTTACGCCGCAAGGTGGCGAGGGGCCAAATTATCCGAACATGTAAGGTTTTATCGAGGGTCAGCCCTCGATTTGATCACATTTGGTAATGTTCTTTAGTGTTGTGATTGAATCCTGCGAGCGTGGCGCATACGTTCGCTGAAACGTGAAGACATTTCAGGAGCATCCGATTTATGGATAAACGCTTTTTCAAGGCCCTAATCCTCGGCGTCAGTTTTTTGGGCGCGGCTGTTACGCCAGTGTTTTCACAAGGTTTAGCCGGCCCGTATCTGGCCGCTAACCGTGCGTTTGAGCATGGGAGCTTTAATGCCGCCGCACGATATTACGTTCGTGCGATGGCCGCAGACCCTGTGAATGTGCGCCTTAAAAAAAGTGCCATGATTTCTTTTGTAGCCGCAGGCGATTTTAGATCTGCCGCTGGAATCGCGCATGTGATGCGCGCGAATAACCAGTCAGACGTTTTTGTCGACCTCGTCGCGATGACCGATTTTGCCGACAAAGGCGATTACGAGTCTGCGCTAACTGCGATTGAGCTTAATCAAGAACACCTGTCACCGCTTTTGTGGGGGCTATTGGATGCATGGGTTAAGGTTGGCGCTGGCGATATCAAAACTGGCTTGAAAGCTTTTGATACGATGTCGGAAAATGACACGTTAACTATATACGGGCAGTACCATAAAGGGTTGGCGCAAGCGTATCTGGGCGATTTCGAAGCGGCGGCCGAAATTCTGGGCGGTAATGGCGACGGTGCATTGCATTTGAACCGTGACAGCATTGTTATTCATGTGGAGGTTCTTTCAGAACTTGGTCGCAACGACGAGGCCTTGCAGGTTTTGGACGGTGCAATCGAGCGTGGATTTCGCGACGAGAAACTTATTGCGTTGCGCGACGAAGTCGCTCGGGGCGCGGCACCGAGCTTTACGCAGGTTGGCGCGCCGGCCTACGGGATGTCCGAAGCATTCGTCACATTGGCCGATGCGCTAAGCCGCGGAGAGCCTGACCGCACAGCGCTGTTTTACGCGCGGCTTGCACAACATTTGCGGCCCGATTTTGTTGATGCCTCGTTGCTCGTTGCCGAATTGCTGGAGCTGGAAGACCAATTCAATTTGGCAGAGGAAGCATACGGGCGCATTCCTGAGGATTCCCCTTCGTTTAAGGAAGCCGAAATTGGCCGTGCCGAGGCTTCGCGGGCTGCTGGCGATACCGATGGTGCGACGGAAATTCTCGTCGACCTGGCGAATAGTTTTCCCGATGATGTTCTGGTGCTGAATGCCCTTGGCGATATCTATCGAGGTGTTGAGAATTTCGAAAGTTCGGTAGAGGCGTATACGCAAGCGATCGAGAATGTCGACGAATTTGGGTCGCAACATTGGGTGCTGTATTATACGCGTGGCATCGGCTTTGAGCGTTTGAAGAATTGGCCTGCCGCCGAAAAAGATTTACGCCGCGCGTTGGAGTTGTCACCCGATCAACCGTTTGTTTTGAACTACTTGGCCTACTCTTATATCGAGATGGGAATAAAGTTCGAAGAAGCGCAAGCGATGATTGAAACGGCGGTCGCGGGGATGCCGTCGAACGGGTACATAACGGATTCTCTGGGTTGGGTATTGTACCGCGTCGGCAAATTCGAAGAGGCCGTCGCTCCAATGGAGCGTGCCGTTGAATTGCTGCCCGTTGACCCCATTGTGAACGACCACTTGGGCGATGTCCTTTGGATGGTTGGCCGTAAACTTGAGGCCGAGTTCCAGTGGCGGCGTGCGATTTCATTTGATCCCGCACCCGAGGAATTGGAACGGATCAAGCGCAAGCTGGATGTTGGCCTGAATGTTGTTCTGGCCGAGGAAGCCGCGAACTAATGCGCGGACAGCTGGCTCGGGCCAAGGTAAACCTTTGCCTACATGTTACGGGTCAGCGTGCGGACGGTATGCATTTGCTCGACTCCCTAGTGGTTTTTCCGGCGGTAGGGGATATGCTTGAAGCTACCGAATCCGATAATTTGACGTTGGAAATTGACGGGCCTTTTGGTGCCGAACTGGATGCTGGTGAGGGTAATCTTGTGGTGCGGGCGGCGCGGACATTGTCAGGCAAGGGGGCAACGCTGCGGCTTTGCAAAAACCTTCCGGTGGCGTCCGGCATTGGCGGTGGTTCTGCCGATGCAGCAGCGGCAATCCGGCTACTATCCGATTTGTGGAATGTTGATCTGCCGCCTCTGGAAGCGTTAACTGACCTTGGGGCTGATGTGCCGGTATGTATGGCACAAATTCCGGCACGTATGTCCGGTATTGGCGAGGAATTGGCGCCGCTACCCGCGATGCCCAAATTTTGGATTGTTTTGGTGAATGCCGGGCAGGGCGTAGAAACGGGCGCGGTGTTTGGGGCGTTGGCGTCGCGCAACAACTCCGGTCTGTCGGATATTCCTGAACGCTTTCCTACCGTCGAAACCCTGTTTGACTATCTGAGAGCGCAGCGAAACGATATGCAAACGGCGGCAATAGAGGACTGCCCGGTTATTTCGGATGTTCTCGATGCGATATTTGCGACGCGAAATTGTGCGTTAAGTCGTATGAGCGGTTCTGGTGGCACATGTTTCGGGCTGTATGAATCAGAAGTAGATGCGTTTGAAGCGGTTAGCGAAATTCGTGAAACTAATCCAACATGGTGGGTTGTTTCCGCCGAAGTCTAGACGATCCGTGATACCACGAAATCGGCGAGTTCTTCTAAAAGATCACGCAATTCGCTTTCGGGAATTGGGCCCAAAGCAGCCTTAGCCGTATTCGCCCAGTCCAACGCTTTAAGGCGCGTTTCTTCTAACGTGTTGTACTTGGCCATCAGCTTCATCGCATGTTCAAGGTCGCCGTCTTCCTGTTTGCCTTTTTCGATCGTACGAACCCAGAAGGCGCGCTCCATCGTTTCGGCTTTGGCGATTGCCAAAATAACAGGCATCGTCAGCTTGCATTCGCGGAAATCATCGCCCGTGTTTTTCCCAAGCGACGCACTTGCACCGCCGTAATCCAACAAATCATCGACGATTTGGAAACTGATACCCAGTGCATCACCATACGCATGCAGCGCGTCGATCTGCTCCTGTGGGGCATCAGCAACTTCGCCGCCAACTTCGCACGCAGCAGCAAATAGCGCCGCGGTTTTTCCGCGAACAACTTGAAGGTAAATCTCTTCTGTCGTCGCCAAATTTTGTGCCGCAGTAAGTTGAAGAACCTCACCTTCAGCAATAACAGCTGAAGCGTTCGCCAAAATATCCAAAACTTTTAGACGACCGGTTTCCACCATCAATTGGAACGACCGCGCAAATAGGTAATCCCCGACCAAAATGGAGGATTTGTTGTCCCACAAAAGGTTTGCGGTGGGCCGACCACGCCGCTGGCCACTTTCATCAACGACATCATCATGAAGAAGGGTTGCAGTGTGGATGAACTCAACGGTTGCGGCCAGTTTTACGTGATCCTCGCCGTCGTAACCGCACATTCGTGCGGCGGCCAACGTTAACATGGGGCGCAAGCGTTTACCGCCTGCCTCGACCAGATGCGCGGTAACTTCGGGGATGCGCGGTGCGTGTTCGCTGGCCATGCGCGCGCGGATTAATGTGTTTACCGCGTTCATATCGTCGGCGAGTACGCTTTGCATTCGCTCAAATGGTCCGGTAGTTCCCGACATTGTGATCTTCCCTTTGTTTGCGGTCTCGACGCGGTTGTTCTCAGGCCCTAGGTTATGGCCATGAAAGAGATCTTGCGAACCACCGACCCGACGATCATTGCATTCGCGACCGCATTGCTTCGAGGCGAAGATATAGAGGCCTTTGTGCTGGACGTAAACATGAGTGTGCTCGAAGGGGGCATCGGATTGTTTCCGCGCCGCTTGATGGTGGCGGATGCCCACAACTTCCTCGCACGCGCGATCCTTAAAGATAACGATATCGAGCTTTCGGTGAACAAATGAGTTTTACCGATGACCAGTTAACGCAGGATGATTTCTTGGGCGGCGCAATCAAGATCTGGCAACCGAAGGTTGGATACCGCGCGGCGACTGATCCCGTTTTTCTTGCGGCAGCGGTTGGGGCGAAAGCGGGTCAAAGTGTGTTGGAACTGGGGTGTGGTGCTGGAACCGCGCTAGCCTGCTTGTGCAAAAGGATTGAGGGGCTGGATGCCCATGGTTTGGAAATTCAGCCGGATTATGCGGCCCTCGCACGGCGTACTGCTGAGGGTAACGGTTTGCGATATCTCGTGCATGATGGTGATCTGTTGGACATGCCAGACCCTATCCGTGCGACCGCTTTCGATCATGTGTTTACCAATCCGCCCTTTTACGATGCTACGGCCAGTTCGGCGCCAAAAGATGCGGGACGCGACACGGCTCACCGAATTGGAG
>CALCGO010000182.1 GCA_937901055.1 uncultured Rhodobacterales bacterium | reverse complement strand
ATCGGACACATGTCTTTTTCGACAATGTTTATGTCAAGCATAACAATCCCCCAATACCACTTTAACATACAGACTAGACGGTGCGCTTGCGCCAGGTCAACCTCTTCTAAGAAACGACTAGTTCCAACAGAACCGGAGGCTTTTGGATGTCCACTCCCAAATTTATCGCGATTACCGCAGCTACATGCCCAGCAGCAAGCAGATCTGGCGCTTTGAACGAATTGGCCAAATTCGCTCAAGACTGCCGACAAAATGGCGCAGTTCGCGTGACATATGGCAGCGTGATCTCAGGCCGCTATCCCGGGGCTTTGGTGAATGTTCAGTTCTTTGATGACCTACAAGGATTTGAGAGCGTTATGAACATGATCCCGCAGTCCTCCGCCTATTCGCGTATGGTCAGCGATCACGCTGTAGCGCCCTTTGCTCGAAATGTATTTCGGGGTAAACCGATCGAATTTGAGCCAAAACTTGAGCCAACGCCCAAGTATCTGATGTTGACGAGGGCCCATCGTCGGTCTTTGGAAGAAACTGCAATGCTAGATTTGCTAAACAAGACCGCGCCCGTGTTCAAATCAGCAGGTGCACAGACCATGCGCATGGGACAAACACTTACTGGGTCTGATCTTGGGACATACATGTTGGGTGTAACCTATCCTGACATGTCGGCGATTGAGAGAACCTACGACGCTTTGGCGGCCAGTCCTGAATTTGGGCAGCTGATGAACGGTCTCGAAATCGACATGCGTTCAATCACGAAAATTGCTGGCATCCTTTAGGCACTTACGAAACTAACCGATTGGAGGACGAACATATGCAAGACTTTATGCTCTATCTGGCATTTTACGGGTTGATTGTCGTTATTGTAATCTTGGCGCAAGTCTTGGTAGCGGCCCAGCAGGTCGGGCTATCGACGCTTGCCGGCAATCGAGAAGATCTCGTTCTGACAGGCCTTGCTGGGCGAATGGAACGCGCCGCGAATAACTCGCTGCTTGCGCTCGCTTTGGTAGCACCTGCAGTTTTGATGACCCATCTGTCCGATGCCGCCGACAATTTGGCTGATCAACTGATGCTGACGTTTCTGCTCGCTCGAATTGTATATGTCGCACTCTACGCGCTCGGGATCGTTTGGTTCCGAACCGCTTCTTGGGTAACGGCCTTCGTATGCACCGCTCTGCTCTATGTGGGCTTGGTTCTTTGACTTGTCGAAAATTTGAGGCGCCTCACTCGCTTAATGAAATCCAATAATTAAACCAAAGGAAAAAATAATGCCGATAGAAGTGAAAAGTTTCGCGTCTCAAGCCGATGAAGCCAAGGATATGCCGAACGCTCGTATGGAAGCTGTTAACGTTCTCGGTCAGCGTGTGATGAAGCTCACACTCGCACCAGATTGGAAATGGTCGAAGGACATCAAGCCGATCGTGGGTACAGCCAGCTGCAAAGCAACGCATGTTGGGATCATTATAGAGGGTACAATTCATTGCGTATGCGACGACGGCTCCGAGGCAACCTACACTGCGGGTGACGCATATGCCATCTCACCAAATCACGACGCTTGGTGTGTGGGCGGCAAACAAGCAGTTGTCTTTGAGTTTGCTGGCATGTGGGGAGAATGAAAGATGTCGCTCTACAAAAAAATCAAAGCCGCCCAGGATGGTAAGGACATTGAAGGTTATCTGGATTGTTTGCATGAAGACTTCGTTTTTGTTCGGCATCAGTTGGGTACGGAGGTTAGCAAATCAGACTGGATGCCTACATTAACGGCTATGATGGAAAGCAATACATTAAGCTTCAGCAACCAACGGT
>CALCGO010000181.1 GCA_937901055.1 uncultured Rhodobacterales bacterium | reverse complement strand
TGCCGTGATAGTATTTACGGTTTGGATTGTACTGGTCGTATCCATGTATTTCTTTTCGCAGGTGCAAGACGATTATACACTTCTTGTCGAGGAGCATATTCCGCGAATTGCACTCGCTGGGCAACTCTCTCAAAGCTCGGCACGCCTAGCAAGTGTAACTACTTCTATTGTTGGTGAACAAAATCTAGAGGATCGTCGGCAATTGGCAGATGAGCTTCAGTTAGCAATTGAAGAAGTTTCAGTGTTGTTGAACGCCCCTGAACTCAAATCTGCGGCAACGGCCAGCGAGTCTTCAAAAGTTAAGGATAGGCTTGAACAAGGTCTTGGTGACGTACTTTTAGCACTGGATAGCCAACGAGTAACGGAGAGTAGCATTGCCGCAAAGTTGGTGGAATTGAGATGGCTGAATGCAGATATACAGGGTGAAGTGGAACCGTTCTTAAGCGATTTCGGATTCAACATACGAGTTTTGACCCGACGGATAGTAACAAACGAAAACGCATTCGAACGGCAAAATCTAGTTGACCAAATTGAAGTAGAAAGAGACGCGCGTGATCAAATTCAACAATTGGGCGCTGAGTCTGCCACAGCAATTACCTTAATGATTCAAACCGCGGTTGCGACTGATTTGAGTTTGCTGGAACAGCTCGAAGATCTAACGGACGATGCGCTTGCGCGTGTGAACATTGTTTCAAACCAACTGGGAAGTAGGAATAGTCTTTTAACTCTAAAACAATCGGCCGAAGCATTGGTCATTCATGGCCAAAGAGGTACTGGAATGGCGTCGCTTCGAAGGGGGTGGATTGAAAAAGAGCAACATATCCTTGGCAGCCTTGCTCAAATACAGCAGGATTTTGACTCGTTGCAAAGCAATCTATCAAAACTAAGTGAAGCCCAGCAAAGTTCGGTTGTTGCAACTACTCAGGTTGCGGCTAGACGCTCAGAAAATGCGGTTAGGTGGCTTTCATGGTTAACTGTCCTGTCTGGTGCCATGGGCGTCGTCATATTGTTTGGTTATGTTCGCAGAGACATTGTTGTACCACTTCGAAACATGTCTGACGCTATGCTTTCGATTTCGGATGGAAAAACTGGTATAAAACTTCCGTTCAGGCGTGACGACGAAATTGGTCAGATGGTTAAGGCGGTTGATGTGTTTCAAAAGTCCGTTGAAGCGCGCGACGTTGCATACAGACGACTTTCTGGTGAGATAATCGAGCGTCAGAAAGCTGTCGACGATCTGAAACAAACACAGGCTGAACTTGTGCAGGCGGGAAAACTAGCTGCGTTGGGACAATTATCGTCCGGCATTTCACATGAACTAAATCAGCCTTTGGCTGCGATTTTGCATCGTCTACAACTTTTGAAATCAGGGATAGCTTCAAAAGATGCATCACAAATCGAACGACAAACGGAACGAATTGAAAAACTCGTGCACCGAATGGAAGCAACTATTAAGCATTTAAAACGATTTGCGCGTAGGTCAGAATATCGTTCTGACACATTGTCTATTGGAACCATTATCGAAGAGTCGTTAGCGCTGCTTCGAGGGAAGATTGACGGCCCCGGCATCAATTTGAAGGTTGATGGAAACATTAAGTTTGTTGATGTCGTTGGCGATCAGATACTTATCGAACAAGTTGTAGTTAACCTTCTAAGTAACGCTGTTGACGCGATAGATATGTCCAATAGCGACAGTGATGGAACCATCGAAATATCGGGAAACATCGGTAGCAAACTGTTTGAGCTAACAGTTACTGACAACGGGATCGGGCTGGGCGATCTTTCTGCTGAATCTGCTTTTGATCCATTTGTAACGACTAAAGAAGTCGGAGACGGCCTTGGGTTGGGTCTCACGATCTCTTACAGTATTGCCAAAGATCTTGGTGGAGACCTTCGCTTGGAACGTTTAGAACACGTCGGCACACGCGCTTGCCTATCACTTCCATTAGCGGACGATAAAAATGCCTGAAACTTGCAAAGTATATATCGTAGATGACGACAGGGATTTGCGCGAAGCAATGCTGGAAACCTTTGAGGCTGCTAATATCCCATCGCGTGGATTTTCGCTGGCAACGGACGCGCTAAAAGAGATTGACCCTGAGTGGGCGGGCGTCGTTGTGTCGGATGTTCGTATGCCGGGTCTTTCGGGGCTAGAGTTTCTAAATCAAGTTAAGGTCCGGTCTCCAGATGTGCCTTTTGTAATGATGACGGGTCACGGGGACGTTTCAACAGCAATATCTGCCATGAAATCCGGAGCCTATGATTTTCTCGAAAAACCAATGCAACCGGATCATCTTATCAGTGTGGTTAAAAATGCATTGGAACTGCGCCGACTTCAGTTGGAGAACACCAAATTACGAGAACGTATTGGCTGGGGTGATCTAAAATCCCGTATTATCGGACGCTCCAAGGCAATTAGAATGTGTCGGAAGGAAATACTCGCCGTTGCGCCATTGGCAGTCGACGTATTGTTGGTCGGGGAATCCGGTACGGGAAAGGAACTTGCGGCGCAATGTATCCACGACTTTTCGTTACGACAAGAAGCTGCATTTGTATCCGTTAATTGTAGTGCATTAACCGAAGCGAATTTCGATCGCGAGCTATTTGGCGGTGAAACAGATTACCGTGGACGTGCGATTTTAGCTGAAGGTGGCACTCTATTTCTGGATGGACTAGAGGCACTACCTGAAGATTTGCAACTTCGATTGTTGCATTTTGCCGAAGAAAGAACGGTGAAATATGACATTGACGGATCCGTGGGAAAGATCGATTTGCGGCTGATTGCATCTGTAAAATCTGACCCGCAAAAACTTGTGTCAGAAGGTAAACTACGGCCTGATATATTCTATCAGCTCAATGTCGTCCAAATCACCATTCCCCCACTCTCAAAGCGGGAAAATGACGTTTTTGTGCTTTTGGAATACTTCTTACGTGAAGCGGCATCGCGCCATAATCTGAAATTACCCAGTGTCACGGCTGATGATTTAAGACCGTTTAAAAGACATGCATGGCCCGGCAATATCCGAGAACTCAGAAACGCTGCTGAAAAACTTGTGATTGGACTGCCTGTCAACTTCCACACAACATCATCGGATATGGATTTACATCCGACCGAGTACGACGAGGCGATGGAGGCGTTTGAAGCAGAACTGCTTCAAAATGCTTTGCTCAAGTGTGGTGGGCGAAAGTCAGAAGCAGCCGAGATTCTCGGAATCCCGCGCAAGCGACTTTACCTAAGATTGCGGCATCACGGCATCTCGTAAATGAAAATGTGTCAGTTTTGACCCAAAACGTGTGTCAGTAGTGACACATTAAGAGACGATTTATGTATATTTATCAAGTTGTTGCAATACTTCTAAACGGTTTCAATACTGCCCTCGATGAGGTCGTCCATTCGGTCGATCTATATCCCAACGGAGGAAAGTATGAAACGAACACTAGGAAGTGCAATTGCAGTCAGCGCATTAATTGCAGGAATGTCGTCTGCTTACGCAGCAGAAACGGTTGTGGTTATCACATCGTTCCCAAACTCGATGACAGATCCAATCGAAGCGGCTTTCGAGGCCGCTAATCCAGGGTTTGATCTAGAAATCTTGAATAAGAAAACTTCGGCAGGCGTGAAGTACATTCAGGAAATCGCCGATGATAACTCTGCGGACATATTCTGGGCGTCAGCACCGGATGCATTTGAAGTATTAAAAAGCGATGGCCTTCTAGCAAACGTAGAAGTCGAAGCCGAGGGTATTCCCGATATGATCGGTACATATCCGATGAATGACCCCGACGGGTTCTACCGTGGCTTTGCTGCGGCTGGTTACGGGATTATGTGGAACGAACGGTATTTGGCGGGTAACGATTTGGAGCCGGCGACTGAATGGGATGACCTAAAAAACCCCGAGTATCACGGCCATGTTGGCATGTCGGCACCTTCGCGTTCAGGAACAACGCACCTTACTGTGGAAACGCTTCTACAAGGTGAAGGTTGGTAAAAAGGTTGGGCTGACTGGAAATGGATTGCCGGTAACTTCG
>CALCGO010000180.1 GCA_937901055.1 uncultured Rhodobacterales bacterium | reverse complement strand
TCGATGGCGTCCTGAAGGGTGGTCATTTCCTCCATCAGCTCGTCGGTGTAGTTGTCTGCAAGTTCCATGGCGATGGTGTTGAAACGATCAACCTTGCCCTTCTTTTCGGCGACGCCGAGCATGACGTTATCACGAACGCTTAGGGTTTCGTCGAGCTTGGGTTCCTGTGGAAGATAGCCAACTTTGGCGCCTTTGGCGGCCCATGCTTCGCCGGTGAAGTCCTTGTCCATACCGGCCATGATCTTCATCAGAGTCGATTTACCGGCACCGTTGTTACCGACGACACCGATTTTCACGCCGGGAAGGAAGGAAAGGTGGATGTCCTCGAACAATTTCTTGCCGCCCGGGTAGGTCTTGGAGACCCCTTCCATATGGTAAACGTATTGATAAGAAGCCATGGTGCCACCCTTTGAATGAATATGTTTGAGGCGTTTTATCCAAACCATCGGGGCGGGGCAATGCATAAGCGTTGACAGTCGTGATTTGTGCGGGGAAAAGGGGGACATGTTAGGATTTCCGAAAGCTATTGATGGTATGCGGGTTGGCCTGCTTGGGGGCTCGTTCGATCCGCCGCATGCGGGGCATGTGCATATCACGCGTCAGGCGCTGCGGCGTTTCGGGTTGGATCGGGTTTGGTGGCTGGTTAGTCCGGGGAACCCGTTGAAGGTTGACGGGCCTGCGCCGATTGAACGCCGGATGGCGGCGTGCCTTGAGATTATGCAGCACCCGAAGGTTCGGGTGACGGATATCGAGGTGCAATTGGGGACGCGGTTCACGGCGGATACGATCGAGGGTTTGCAGGGCCTTTACCCGAAAGTGAATTTCGTTTGGTTGATGGGCGCGGACAATTTGGCGAGTGTTCACAAATGGGACCGCTGGGAATGGATATTCGAGAATGTGCCGATTGGGGTTACCTCGCGCCCTGAGGCGCATCTGAAGGCGGCGGGTTCGAAAGCGGCGGTGAAATACCGTGCAGCGCGGTTGCCAGCGTCGAATGCGAAAGTTTTGCCATTCCAAAAGCCACCATCATGGTGTCTGCTGGACGGGCCAGTTGTTGATATTTCTTCTACCGAGATTCGCGAAAGCGGAGATTGGGCAAAATAGTGATTTTTAATGGATCGTAGACATTTTTTAGCCTCGGTTGCGGCGCTGCCAAGTCTGGCTTGGGCTAGCCCACCGAGCACGGCAACCCGTCCGGTTTTGCGCAACACGGCAAATATGCAGCGTATGGCGCTGTCTTCGGCGCGCTTGCTGGATCCGGCGTTGTCGAACATTACAGGATATGCGTTGTTTGATGCGGACACGGGCGAGGCGCTCGATTCCTATCAACCGGATTTAGCCTTGCCGCCAGCTTCGGTTAGCAAGGCGATTACGGCGGTTTATGCGCGCCATGTGTTGGGGTCGGATTATCGTTTTGTGACACGACTGTTTGCAACGGGACCGCTGGTGGACGGAATCGTTCAGGGTGATTTGTATCTGGTTGGCGGTGGTGATCCGGCACTGGACACCGATGAGCTGGCCGAGTTGGCGAAAGCTGCGGTATCAGCCGGCGTTCGCAGCATTGCCGGAAGGTTCATCGTAGATGGATCGGCCTTGCCAAATATTAACGAAATTGACCAGAGCCAGCCGAATTATTTGGGTTACAATCCTTCGATCAGCGGATTGAATCTGAATTTCAACCGTGTGTATTTCGAATGGAAACAGACGGCGGCCGGATACGACTTATCTTTGGATGCGCGTGGGGTTCAGAACAAGCCGCTGGTTCGGTGGATGGATATTCGTGCCGAGGATCGGGGTGCGCCGGTCTTCGAATACGCTTTGGCCAGTGGTCATGACCGCTGGTCTGTGGCCCGATCTGCGTTGGGCAAAGGAGGCGGGCGCTGGTTACCTGTGCGCCAACCGGGCGATTATGTAGGCGAAGTATTTCAGACTTTAGCGGCTGCTGCGGGGATGCGGCTGCCCGCGCACAAGCACGGCAAAGTACCATCACAGGCGGTCGAACTTGGGCGGTTCGAAAGCAACCATATGGACGAAGTGCTGCGATGGATGTTGAAGTATTCCAACAACTTAACGGCTGAGTGCATAGGGCTTACGGCGTCACAGAGGTTGGGAGGGCGCCCATTATCGCTGGCCACCTCGGCGGGTGCTATGGGGCGTTGGGCGCGCGCGAATTTGGGAGTCTCAGGGGTAGATTTCAAAAATCATTCCGGCTTGACGGATAAATCTAGGGTGAGTGCGGCACAGATGGCGGGAATGCTGGCACATTCTCGGAGCCAAGCGGGCTTAAACGGAATATTGAAGTCGTTTAACCTTGTGGATCGCAACGGGAATTCGATGAATGTCGGGGATGTGACTGTGCGCGCAAAAACCGGAACGCTGAATTTTACGCGTGGGTTGGCAGGATATCTGGAAAAGGGTGGCCGCAAGTACAGCTTTGCGATTTTGTCAGCAGATCTGGCAGCGCGGGCAAACATTCCTTTGGCCGAGCGTGAACGCCCTCGCGGGGCAAAAACGTGGCGGGGGAAGGCTAAACGACAAGAACAAGCGCTGCTGCGTCACTGGTTGGAAGTGGTTTCCTAGGGACTGGCGGCGATTGCGCCACCCGCGAAACGTTCGATTTTTCGGGTGACTTCCAAGTCTAATAGGGCCGACATGACGTCTTGCGCTGGGCGCAAGGTTTGACGAACAAGGACGTCTTCTTGGACGGGTGCTGGCCCGATTAGCGACATTAAGG
>CALCGO010000179.1 GCA_937901055.1 uncultured Rhodobacterales bacterium | reverse complement strand
CGACGAAACGGCGATGGCCTTTACCGGACAGTTTCGAACACATGCGTAGCACAACACGCACTCGGTCGGGGTGACCGAGCCGCGGCTGATGCGGCGGCGGCACGTGCGTATTGTTGGCGATGATGGGCGCTCGCGGCCTATGAACGAGATTTATCCGAGTGTAAAATGCCACAAAGCATGACTGGCTTGGTCTGCACTTTGCCTCTTCTGGCAAGGCGCTGGCCATTTGAGAAAAGCATCCATTGGTCTATCTTGCAGCGAAGGGCGGGTTTGAGCCCAAAGTGACGGATGCTGCGGTTAGTTTCAATGGCCGCAATGCGCCATTTGCGGCATGATGTGAGTTCAGCAATCCATTGAACACTTGCATGAGGACCAACTCACAGAGCCTCTGTCATTATGCCTCAGGCGACAACAGATGTGTTTTGATCCGCTGGTAGCCATATCCAATATGGGTGCGCTGGATAAACCCGACGGCCGCAGTGTCGTTATTTTCAAGCGCCGTGTTGATATCCTCAAGTTCCGCCACCAAGGCCAGTGCCACCTCAGGGCCCATCTGGTTGCCAACCCGGTACCACGTGCTTGCCGCCTGATAATAGGTCTGCCACCAGAACGATTTTAGCGCGCTATTGCCAATTAGGCTGGCGATCAGCCTGTGCAGGCGGTGGTTGACCTCGACATACCGTCGGGGGTCAAAATCGTGGCTCAGCGCTTGGGCATTTTGTAGCAGTTCGCGCCCTGCATGCCGATCCGCGTCGGTAATCGCACACGGCGACATGGTGCCGATCAGTGCGGCCAGTTCCAGTCGCATATCATAAACGTGGCGGATTTTCGCGGCGGTGAGCGCAACAACCACCGTTCCCACGCCGTTTCGAGTTTCAACCAGTCCCAGATGGCTGATCCGGCTGATCGCATCGCGCACTGGAGTGCGGCTTACCCCAAATTCGGCCGCCAGTTCGGCCTCTTTCAACTGATCGCCGGGTTGGTAATCCAGAAAGCAGATGCGCTGTAAAATCTCTGTTTGGATGGTTTCCACCGTGCTTTTGGGTTCGGTTTCGGCGGCTTGCTGGTTGCAGTTCATGAATATCTCCTCAGTACTTCCTGCATACACCACCAGCTAAAAACATGCAATATACGTGCTGTAAACTAGCATTGACTTTATATCTGTATGCAGCTTAAGGAAATATGAGAACTACCGACTCATTAACCCTAGGAAAATCGCCATGCTTGACGAAGCTAAAACCCGCACCCTTGCCCTTCAGGCCCGCATGCAGGACATGGGCATTCGCCGCGCCGTATTTACGGATGAGTCCTCAATCGCCTATCTGGCGGGGTTCTGGGGTTATCTGGGCATCGAATTTGGCCGCCCGACCATGCTGGTGGTGGATGCCGAAACCGCCCCCATCGTGATCACGCCGCTAATGGAGTCCGAAATGGTTGGTGCGATGACTTGGGTCGAAGACCTGCGCACTTGGGAGGATATGGGTCAACGCACCTGGGGCCGCGCTCTTGCTGGGGCTTTGGGCGACAAGCCGGACGAGATTTGGGTTGAGCGCAGCAGCATCCCGGCCATAGTGCGCAATCATCTGGATGAAACCTACCCAGGAGTGCCGATCAAAGATGTCTCGCCGGTCCTGGGCGCTTTGCGGATGATCAAGTCACCGTTCGAGATTCAGGTGATGAAAGAAGCAGGCCAGATTGCTGGAGCGATGATGGCCGCCGCCCACGGCAGCCTGCGGGAAGGTGCGCCGGAATACGAAAGCGCCTTGGCGGTGATCGATGCCGGTTCTCGCAAGGCCGCGAGTTTCCTGACCGACAAGGGGTGGGAAAGGTTCGTCTCCCCGATGATCCACAACCTGCAAATTCTGCAAAGCGGCAAGGACACATCCATGGTGCACCGCCGTGCCTCTGTGCGTCAGTACCAGCGCGCCGATCCTGTCTATTTCTGCTTTTGCAACATGGCGCAGTTCAAACAGTACAAATTGGGGTTTGACCGGATGTTCCACATTGGTGAGGTGATGGATGAGGCCGCACGCGTGCAGGAGGCCGCCATAGAAGCACAACAGGCCGCTATCGCTGCTATCCGCCCCGGTATAGAGGCTCAAGAAGTGGCCGCCGCCGCTAATGAGGTGTATGCGTCGCGCGGGTATGAAACTGGCTATCGCACCGGACGTTCAATTGGTGTTGCCTATCTCGAAGCTCCCGAGTTGAAAACCGGCGATACCACCATATTGCAACCAGGCATGACTTTTGCGGTGGATGGCGGCATCTCTATCGATGGGGTCACGGCAGGGCGCATCGGTGACTCGATTGTGGTGACAGAAACAGGATTTGACTACATTACTGATTATCCGCGCAAACTGCTGATCACGGAGAATTAGACTTGGGCCGCTCATTCTGCCTTGCTGTCGGGCAATCGCCTGCTGAATTGTCCACCCCGCAGGATCGACTAGACTGGCTAGCCAATGCGCTGCCAGCAGTTGTTGCAGAAGGCACCGACCTTCTGGTGTTGCCTGAGCTTTTTGCCATCGGCTACAACATTGGCGATCAGGTCGTGGCACGGTCCGAGCCCGTTGATGGCCCTACCGCACGGGCAATCGCGACGCTCGCCAAGGCGCATGGCGTTGCCATCCACTATGGTTTTGCCGAAGCTGACGGGGACGCTATATTTAATGCCGCCCAATGCTTCGGTCCGGATGGCACACGTTTGGGCGGGCACCGCAAACTGGCCATTCCACCGGGCTTTGAGCGCGCTCATTTTACCCCCGGGCAGGGCTGCACCCTTTTCACCTATCGCGACGTGCGGATTGCCACGCTGATCTGTTATGACGCCGAATTTCCCGAAACCGCCCGGTATGTGGCGTCCCTAGGTGCCGAGCTTATTTTGGCACCCACCGCACTTGGCGCGCAATGGGAGTGGGTCGCACAACGCATGATCCCCACCCGCGCTTATGAAAACGGCGTCTATCTCGCCTATGCCAACAGTGCCGGGGTCGAAAACGGCATGCCTTTTCTAGGGCAAAGCTTCATCGCAACCCCAGACGGGCATGAGCTCGTCCGCGCCGGAGCGCAGCCCGAGGTTATCTACGGGACATTGCAATTGGATAAAGTGTCTGCCGCCCAAACCCGACTCCCCTATCTGAGGGATCGTAAAGCGCTTGGACCGGACATTCGCTAGCTTGTATCGAACGGCAGGATTGTCCGCAGAGAAGACGTCGAGTTTGGTTGGGTTGAACGGCAGGTTTCGGCGATTTCGGTAGGGTCTTAGTATCTTGCGCTTTTCACTAAGTTACAAAGCACTGGCGGATTTGTGAAAAAGCTTTGTTTGGGTTT
>CALCGO010000178.1 GCA_937901055.1 uncultured Rhodobacterales bacterium | reverse complement strand
CGTCGGCGGTAACCACCGATCCGGTCGCCACAAACGCTTCGTCGGCTATGCTGACGGGGGCCACCAGCGCCGAGTTTGATCCGATAAATACGCGTTTCCCGATTTCGGTATGGTGCTTGTTAACGCCGTCGTAATTGCAAAAAATCGTGCCCGCCCCGATGTTGGAGCCTTCGCCAACCCGCGCATCGCCGACGTACGTCAGGTGATTAACCTTGGCCCCTGCCTCAATTTGTGCTGCTTTGATTTCGACGAAATTGCCAACTTTCGCGCCCAAATCCAGCTCGGCGCCCGGACGCAGGCGGGCGTACGGGCCGACCACGCATTTTCGCGCCACGTGGCAACCTTCAAGGTGACTGAACGCACGGATGGTTGCGCCGCTCTCGATCGTTACGGCAAGGCCGAAAAATACGTTGGGTTCGATGATGGTGTCGCGCCCGATGTGGGTATCGAAGGCAAAATGAACGGTGTCGGGTGCGATTAGCGTCACGCCATTTTCCATTGCCGCGGCGCGTGCGGATTGCTGGAACACAGCCTCCGCATCCGCCAAATTTTGACGCGAATTGATGCCCATCGTTTCCGCCTCCGGGCAGGTGATTGCCGTACAGTGCAGATCGCGGTTTCGCGCGATGGCGATGATGTCGGTCAGATATACCTCGCCATTGGCGTTGTCGTTTCCAACCTCGCCGAGCAGCGAAAACAACAAAGGGGCAGGGGCGCAGATGACACCGGAGTTGCAGAACGTGATTTCGAGTTGCTCTGGCGTGCAATCTTTGGCCTCTATGATCGCCTCCAGACTGTCGCCGTTCATTTTCAGACGCCCATATCCGCCCGGGTTTTCTGCCTTAAACCCCAGAACCACGACCGAGCTTTGTGCGCGGGCCGTCAGCATCTTTCGCAGCGTTTCGGGCTGAACGAACGGCGTGTCGCCATAAAGGACGATCACGTCACCGTCGAAGTTTTCCAGTTCGGCCTTTGCTTGCAACACGGCGTGCCCTGTGCCGTTCTGTTCCGTCTGCCATACGATTTTCGCTTCTGCGTTATATTCATGCGCGGCGTTGGAAGTTTCCTCGCCGCCATGTCCGACAACGACGATGGTTTGGTCCGCTTCGATCTCGGCGGCGCACTGCATCGTGTGCCACAGCATCGGGGCATCGGCGATTTTGTGCAGAACCTTTGGCAGGTCCGATTTCATGCGGCTACCTTGCCCCGCGGCGAGTATTACGGTTGCGGTACTCATGAGTGTCTCCGAAAATAAGTTGAGGTCTTTTAACAGTCAATATCGGCGGGCAAAAGTCCCTTCGGGCAACAAATGATTTCAGGGTATTACAAAAGGCATCGAACAGGTTCGGACGGTTTGGTGTTAATCACGCACATCCGGCACAAATTGACCACGTAGCCTTTGAATTTTGAACTTAAAAATTCGCTTGAGAATTGTTGGATGAAAGTGATTGAGCTTCTTGACGTTCTGGCTGCGTTGAAATAGTGAAAGTTCACCGAGCGGGCGTTGTGTAATGGTAAGACCTCAGCCTTCCAAGCTGATGACACGGGTTCGATTCCCGTCGCCCGCTCCAAATTCAACAATATCAATAACTTACGGTTTTTTCTTAAGGCTCTTGTAACAGTTTTCAGGAGGTTCAACCGTATGGTTAAGATAAAAGACAACCTATTTAAGCGCGGCGCAAACTATTCAGTCCGCTACTGTGTACCTAAAGAATATTGGGAATCCGTCGGTAAGCGAGAGATTGTTAGGTCGCTCGGAACGTCTTCACTATCAGAAGCCAGAAGACTAAAACACAAGGCGATATATGCTATTGAGACTGAACTACTTGAAGCACAACGCTTAAACGCCCTTAGGAGTCCACTGAGAGTCACTCAGGCGTCAACGGAACACACGCAGCCAATAGGCACTAGTGCCGCTGTACGAGTCTCTGAGGCCTCCTATGTGTGGCTCAAGATGTGTGATGGTATTACTGCGGCAACGAAGGCTGGATATTACCAAGTATTAAAGCACTTTGAAGAATACAGCCAAGATATTAATGTTGCCCAAATCAACCGCCAGTTTGCTCAGTCTTACCTAGAGTTTCTCAAGGTCTCTGAAAGTAAACAAACGGGTAAACCAAGGTCACCTAGAACGATCAAAACCCACATGATTACGCTATCTTCTTTTTGGAAGGTTTGCAGACATTTGGGTCACGTAGATCAAGATATGGCTAATCCGTTCAATGGTATCAATGCACACATGCCAGGCTCCAAGAGGGTGAAGCAAACGACCAAGCGACTGAGACCTGTCACTAGGGATGAAGCAGAGGCGCTCTTAGAAGCCATTAATTCTAGCAGTGGTTTGAAATACCAAAGTGAAATGGATTGCATTGTTCGCCTCTTGTGGGCAACTGGTTGTCGCCTTAACGAAATCTGTTCTCTTACCCGCGATCAAATCAAAGATCACGGAGACTACATTTCGTTCTCCTTGACTGGAACAAAAACAGAGGCAGGAGACCGACTAATATTCTTGGTTGGTGATAATGAATGTAAGTTGATCAGGAAGGCCCTCAAAGTTGCACTTACGGTTACGCCAAGTTCTCACGATAACAATCGACTGTTATTCCCAAGGTTGCACCGTGGTGGACACGACAGAAAGCCTAGCTGGTACGTTGGCAAGGCTTTGACGCGTTTGCGTACTGAAACCTTTGGCGGTGATGTTGAATGGGACATGCACAGTTTTCGACGGAACGCCGTGTCTGCCTTGGTGAACGCAGGGGTGCCTGTGGCTGAGAGGAATCTTGTGGTTGGTCACAGTAATAAGGCTGATATTGGGGTCAGCGTTTATGCGAAGGAAGGGGACCTTAGGAAGATTGTACGGGGAACCTTCGAGGTTCTTTATGGTGAACTTGGTGGTGGCGTTAAATAAGTTAGTATTACTGGCTTTGCCTTGAAGAACTAAACTTTTGAATCCATTTTCCCGAAAGCTATTCCAACATCCTTGCCAAAAATGGTGAAAACCATATTTTGTTCTACCCTTATCGAGCGCTTTCGAGAGGTAATGATCAAGTCATGGGGAAAACGTTGTGTGTCAGGCGCGATACGCAGGCTTCAATAATAGAATTAAAAATATCCCCGTTTAGGGATCCCAGCTTCGCGTTCAGCGTCTGATCGAAAATCGCCATCACCTGTGTCGAACTCGTCAGATTGAAGATATTTTGAATGTTCGATCTCTCGCTCTTTTTCCTCCAACTCAGCTCCTATTTCTTTCGAAAGCGTATTTCGGCACCAACTTCTGTAATCTTATCCGAAGGCACTACATGCCCAACCTGCAATCGGGGAACGATGATTGTTAGAAGCGGGCAGAATAATCAGCCGTTTCTCGGTTGTTCGTCGTTTCCTCAATGCCGAACAACCGCGCCTATACATGACTAGTTAGCTGATCAAATAACACTATTCGCAAATGACAGCACATTTCTGTTTAACAAATTCAAAACTCCTAAGCCCCACGGGGTGAAAGACCACCATCATGCTTAAACCAAATATGGCGAAGTTACTCGACAGTGATGCCGTAAAAATTGCTCGATCCAAAGTAAAAACGAGTGCTGAGAGTGTAAAGTCAGCGGGGGCCTTTGGTCTTTTCTTTTTAGACTTAGCCTGACAGCATCAATAATCTTGGAAATCGTGAATGCACCCCCGCCGGTTAAAGCGGGAGCACATCAAATTTAGAATGTGAACTGTGCGCCAACCGAAGCACGGTGGGATTCATAAGTTCCTGCGAAAATCCCCTCGTAACCGAGGTTAAGTGCAGTGGTACCTGCGTCGGATCGATTTAACAGATACGTCATGCCCAAATTCAAATCTAAATATTCACCGCCCCGTCCGTCGACCGGTGTGCCGAATGCAGGCAGTTCGGCGAAGGCTGTTGAGATTATCGTGGAGTCGGTGGTTTCACTTACAAAGGCCAAATTGACGCTTGGGATAAATGTACCATTAGATGTTTCGATCTCTTTTGAAGACTGCACCCCGATTGAAAGCAATGTTGTCTGAACAGTGAAGTCTTCGACTGTAATTGCATTCAGAGGGTCGCCGCCGGTTTCGGTAAAGCCATTGACATCGCTAGAGATCAATTTGGCCGAAGCGACAGGGCCAACAGTCCATCCGCTCAGATCATAGTTAAGACCACCGGAAACACCCGCAACGAATTGGGTTCCTGTTGTCGATGCCAAATAAGTGTTGTCGCCTAAAGAAACATAGCGAACCGAGTCGTACTCAAGACCGTACATTCCCACCATACCATTGATGTACGCACCGTTGGCCATTTCCGACATCGCATACAGCATGCCGCCCATCGCAGTGGTGTCCAGCGAACCGCGATCATCTAATATCGTAGCTGTGCTAGCGCCATATCCAACTGATGCACCAAGCACCCAACCATTGGTGAGGCCATAGTCGATGCCAGCTGTCAAACTCAGGTCTTCAAGGTCATATCCAATCGAGTTCAACGTTGTATCGAACGTACCCATGCCGATGCTACCTTCAATGAAACCATTGAGGTTGCCGCCAGCAGCAAAGTCTAGACCGATGCTAGTGGAAGATAGGATAACATCGAGGTCATCGCCTTCCTCAAGCATCGCTGGGGCTCTACTGGACATGCTGGCACCACCGTTGCCAACCTGTAAATCTTGTAATCTTTGGTCCAAAGCAGACGTTTGAGCCCGCGCCAAACCTAGCGCACCTTCGCTATAGGCACCAAGGAAACTATACCCTTGTCTTTCAAGTGCCAATTGACGCTCTTCTGGTGTGGCGAAACCCATAATGCTCGAAATTGTACCTAGATATGCTGTGTCTGCATTCAGGTATGGAATGTTCGCAGCGTCCAGCGAACCAGCAACAGCAAATTGATAATCAGATGCTGCTTCTTCAACAATATCAGCAAAGACTGGAGTAAAGCGCAAAGTAAACTCGCCAAGCACCAGATCGCCAACATCAATCGAGAAGTTTAGATTGAGGTTGGATAGATCTTCGATCCCCAGAACTTCGTAAGCCGCGTTTGCTTCCCATGCTGCCAGATCAACTGGATCGACAATCGCACCTTTGGTTTCTCCGATAATCCCGTCGCCGTATACCCAAGCGCCAGCACCAGAATCCGCGCGGTTATCATACCATGCCAGCAAGATTCCTTCGGTTTCCTCAAGTCCATCATCGTCATAGAAATAGCCGTCCGGAATTTGACCGCGATCAAGCAAGCCATCGCCAAATACTGCAATATGCGCAGCGCCAAACAATTCGGTAGCTTCAATTATTGTACCGTCGGCGTTTTGGATTAAGACAAAACCTGCGGAGTTCGGATCGAAGAACCCAGTGGTTCCTTCTTGCCCACCGTCACCAAACAAGCCATCAGGCAATGAGGTACGCTGTAAAGGATTCTGACCTGTCGTCACACCACCTAAGCCATCCCATGCCAAGGCTGTTGCGTCGAGCGTTGAAAGAGCATCAAACAAAACGCCAGTGTTATCGGACAGATCCAGATCTGTGGCCAAAGCAAAGTCTTCACCGGTTCCGGTTCCAATCTGAAGCGAATATCCCATTAACCGCGCGCCAGATAGGTTTGTGGCTTTTCCATAAGTGAAATACTCGGTAACGCCTGAGCTATCGGCGGTTAAGAACCGTAAGTCGAATCCATCATCACCGGTAAAATTAGTTTTGATCCGCTTTCCTGCACCTGCTGAAGCGTCGCATTCGATGCCAGCGGCCAGATTCGACATCAAACAGTTGTCAATATTAGAGGCCGAGAAGCCGTTTGATGTCGCGAAGTCATCGTTATTCAAATCGGTAGTAATGATTTTTATTCCGGGCTCTGCAACACCCTCGGTGATATCTGCGAAAAGGTACCCCTCACCGAATACTCCTCCGAAATCTACAATTTCACCAGCATTAGTTGGTGTTGCCAAGGCGGTCATCAAAGCAAGTGGCGCTGTCGCCATCATTAACTTCCCGTATCGCTTAATCATCTAATTATCCCTCTTTAATATTACGTGAGCTGGTACCAATCTGATTCAACCCACTATTTTCAAATCCACGTAGAATCGTTTGTTACATGACGATCACTTGCATGCGTTGATCCATATCAAGTTAGTGATTCATTCACAGCAAATACTCAGCTTCAACAGGCTATACTTTCATAATGAGTTTTTGTGCAACACATTGGCCGGCTTTACTCCGCCGTTAACATTTCAAAAACTAGGGAAAATGTTAAATCGAGTAATTCCAAATTGGTGTTACTAATCGTAAATAGCCAATTGGATAGAACAGTTTAGCTTAAATTCGTAAAGTTCAAAATCGAGCAAATTAGTGGTTACACTGCAGTCGTGTAAACGAATGCTTTAGCTAAAGGGCCGTTGCACAAAAATGCGCGTGTACAAAATGAGCTGTTTTTGGTCTTGATACCCTATATGAAGTTTATTGAAACATGGACGAACGGGGATGCCCGAGTGGGTCGATCGTAAGCGTCCGTCGCCTACATTTCTGAGTTATATCGCCACGGCATCAACTCG
>CALCGO010000177.1 GCA_937901055.1 uncultured Rhodobacterales bacterium | reverse complement strand
CAGTTCAGAGCAAACCCGATCGCACCACGCATATCTGGCGCTGCCAACTGAGCTATCACCGAATAGTCAATATATTCGATCATCGAGTGGATGATTGATTGAGGGTGCACGACGACCTCGATTTGGTCCGCGTCAACTTCAAACAATTGGTGAGCTTCGATCACCTCTAAGGCTTTGTTGAACATCGTGGCGGAATCAATCGAAATCCGTTGCCCCATGTCCCAATTCGGGTGTGCCATGGCCTGTTCAAGCGTCGCGCCGGCCATTTGATCCAATGTCCAATCCCGAAACGGGCCGCCCGAGGCGGTCAAGATAATGCGTGAAATATCGCGTTTTTTGCCGCCAGCCAAGGCTTGATAAATAGCACAATGTTCGCTGTCCACAGGCACGAGGATACAACCGGAGTTCGCACAAGCAGCCTTTACCAACTCGCCTGCGCAAACCAGGCTTTCTTTGTTAGCCAGCGCCAGAATGCCGGCATGTTTCGTCAGTTCTAGCGTGGGGATTAGCCCCGCCGAGCCCACAATCGCGGACATCCCCCAATCAACGTTGATTGTAGCGGCCTGCCGCAATGCTTCGGCCCCTGCCGTAGCCTTGATAGTGGTTCCGTTGAGCGCTGCCTTAAGTTCCGCCAAACGTGAAATATCCGCGGTAACAGCTAGGTCAGCTTTCAATGAAATCGCTTGTTCAGCCAGTAATCCGATGTTTCGTGCACCCGTTACAACTTTCACGTCGTATACGTCTGCGCCGCCATCTCTGAGCAGTAAATCAACAGTATTGCATCCGATCGACCCCGTGGAGCCGAAGATGCTTATCTTTCGTGGCATTTAGGAAAGGCCTTGAATGAAGGCAAATACCAGTGCTGCGGCCATAACCCCGTCGAGGCGATCCATAAGGCCGCCATGCCCGGGAATAATATCACTGGAGTCTTTCACGTCTTTCTGACGCTTCAACCAGGATTCCAACAAATCACCGAGTTGAGAAGCTATCGCGATAATAAAACTGATTACCAAAGAGCGCATTACAGGTTCCGGTCCAAACCATCCCAAAAGTACCCCCGCAACGATAGCCAAACACCAGCCACCGATGGTACCAGCCCACGTCTTCTTCGGGCTGACTGCGGGCCATAACTTCGGCCCACCGATGATACGGCCAGCAAAATATCCGCCGATATCTGTCAGCGCGACAATCAAGACCACCCAGAAAACATCAAATAATCCATGTTCAGGCGACAGGAAAATCATCAGCATAGCGGTCATCGACGCGCCGATGTAGAGCAAGCCGGACGACAGCCAAAACCAGTTTTCGTGATCGCTTTTGTACAACGCCGCAGCGCCGACAATCAGTGCAGCAGCTCCATAGATCCAGCTGTAAGTGAAGGTAGCGTATATCGAAACAAGGGCTGACCCGCCCATGATGGCAAGATCAATTTTGCCGCGCATTTCTTCCTGACGAAGCATTTTGTGGAATTCCCACAGCAAAACCAATGCGCCGGCACCGATAAAGCCGATTGCCCAATACCCGCCCAACCAAAACGCGGCGACCGAGATTGCAATCATCACAATGGCAGACAAAACACGTGTGCCAAGGTCGAGGAATTTATTAGCTTTACCGCTCATAATATTGTCCTGCTTATAGCGTTCAAACTAGACCTGCATGATTTCTTCTTGCTTCGTCTCAAGCGCCTTGTCGATATTCGCAATCGCTTTATCGGTCAGCTCCTGAATCTCGTCATGCCAAAGCTTTTGGTCATCTTCGCCCATCGACTCTTTGAGTTTTTTCAAATGGTCCATACCATCTCGACGCACGTTGCGCACCGAAACCCGCGCTTTTTCGCCATATTGGCCAGCCAGCTTGGTAAGGTCACGGCGGCGTTCCTCGTTCAGCTCGGGAATTGGTAGGCGTAACGTTGTGCCATCCATCACAGGGTTTAACCCCAACCCAGACTGGCGAATAGCCTTGTCGACAGCCGCAACCATAGTCTTATCCCAGACGTTAACAGAGACCATACGTGGTTCAGGAACGTTAATCGTCGCCACTTGATTGATTGGAGTTGCCGAACCGTAAGCGTCAACCAAAACCGCATCCAACATCGAAGCAGAGGCCCTACCCGTCCGTAAAGAATTAAAGTCGTGCTTTAGCGAATTCAGCGCCCCGGCCATACGTTTTTCCAGATCGTCCAGATCAACATCTTCGATTTCGTTAGACATAATTCGTCTCCTGCGGAATGTTTAACTAGGTTCTACGACGGTAAACTTGCCTTTACCATGCAAAATACTCAAAAAACAGCCCGGTGCATCCAACGAGAAGACAACAATTGGCAATCCATTATCCCGCGCAAGCGCAATTGCGGAGGCATCCATCACTTTCAGGTTTCTCTGCAATACCGTGTCATAGGTTACACGCGGGTAATGTTTTGCATCAGGGTTGGATTTTGGATCGCTATCATAAATGCCATCGACCTGAGTGCCTTTGAATATAGCTTCGCATTTCATCTCAGACGCGCGTAGCGTCGCAGCCGTATCCGTTGTGAAATATGGGTTGCCGGTTCCGGCCGCAAAAATGCACACACGCTTCTTTTCAAGATGGCGAACGGCACGGCGACGAATGTATGGCTCGCAAACCTGATCCATTGGAATCGCCGAGATAACGCGTGTATGGATGTTCAGTTCCTCCAGCGCACCCTGCATGCCAAGCGCGTTCATAACTGTCGCCAACATTCCCATGTAATCGGCAGTCGTACGCTCCATACCTTGTGCGCTGCCTTGCAGCCCGCGAAAGATGTTTCCACCCCCGATTACGAGACAAATTTCGACGCCGGTATCATGAACTTTCTTGATTTCTTTAGCGATACGCTCGACGGTCGGAGGGTGAAGGCCGAACTGTTGGTCCCCCATCAATGCCTCGCCCGATATCTTTAACAGCACACGGTTATACGGCGGTTTGGTTGTAATATCCCCATCCGGCATCGCTAGAATCTCCTGTTTGTGATTTGCCGTAAGATGACGTAAAATACTGATAGTTTCAATGGTAAATACAGACCAATGCGGAGGTCAAATGATCGAACTACCAGACTATCTCGTCGAAGTCGTCGCGCGGAAAATCTATACCGAGCAGTATCCGCCCAGCTCCTACCCGTTATGGGAGAATGCAGAAGAGGTCACAAAAAATGGCTGCAAGGAAATGGCGATAATGCAGTTGCATGCACAATCTGCGCAACAAGACATACAAAGATAAAAAAGGCGCCGCAACCATTCAAGTCACGACGCCTTAAGCATTAACGGGGTGACAGTTTAGCCGCCCATAGTTTTCGCAACTTCGGCCGCGAAATCTTCTTCAACTTTTTCGATGCCTTCGCCAACCTGAACGCGGGCATATGCAACGACTTCAACGCCAGCGTCTTTTGCAGCTTGTGCAACAGTGATGTCGGGGTTCATAACGAACTTCTGGTTCAAGAGAGTTACTTCCTGATAGAATTTCTTCATGCGACCTTTAATCATGCCCTGAATAATATTGTCAGGCTTGCCGGATTCCTGAGCCTGTTCGGTCAAGATTTTTTCTTCACGTGCGACAACATCCGCGTCCATGTCAGCTTCGGACAAAGATGCAGGGTTGGTCGCAGCAATGTGCATAGCGATCTGTTTAGCGATACCGCTTTCGTCATTGCCTTTAACAGCAACAAGAACACCGATCAGGCCAAGCCCGTCAGCAGCCGCGTTGTGAACGTATGCAGCAACCGAGTCACCTTCGACGCGTGTCATCCGACGAACGGACATGTTTTCGCCAATTGTGCCAACTTTCGCAACAACAACGTCTTCAACAGACTTGCCACAAAGATCAGCAGCTTTCAGCGCGTCAACGTCAGTTACGCCAAGCGCAACCTTCGTGATGTCTGAAACCATGGCTTGGAATTCTGTGTTCTTGGCAACGAAATCAGTCTCGGAGTTAACTTCAACAGCAACGCCAACGCCGCCATCGACAGCAACGCCAACGAGGCCTTCAGCCGCAGTACGGTCCGATTTCTTGGCAGCTTTTGCCAAACCTTTGGTGCGAAGCCAATCAACCGCGGCCTCCATGTCACCGTTTGTTTCGACCAACGCTTTTTTCGCGTCCATCATGCCTGCTGCAGTTGTGTCGCGCAGTTCCTTAACCATTTTTGCAGTGATTGCCATCACAGCTCTCCTTAAGTATTTCGGCGCCTTAAGCGGGTGGCTTAGGCGCAAGGGAAATTCATATGTGTCTGCCGCCGATAATTACAAGCGGCAGACCAGAACCAAATGCCTTACTCGGCGGCTGGTGTTTCTTCAGCGGCAACTTCTTCAGCAACAGCTTCTTCAAGCGGTGCTTCTTCCATTGCGCCAAGATCAACGCCCGAGGCGCCAAGGTTTGCAGCCATACCGTCAAGCGCTGCACGCGCGATCAAGTCTGTATAAAGTGCAATCGCACGCGCCGCATCGTCGTTGCCCGGGATCGGGTAATCAATGCCAACAGGGTCGGAGTTGGAGTCAACAACAGCAATCACAGGGATGCCAAGCTTGTTAGCTTCGGCAATCGCAAGCGATTCCTTGTTTGTGTCGATAACAAACATGATGTCAGGCGTGCCGCCCATTTCGCGGATGCCACCAAGGGAGGCTTGCAGTTTATCCTGCTCGCGAGTCATTTTCAGAAGCTCTTTCTTAGTCAGACCTTCCATACCTGTTTCCAGACGTTCGTCCAGATTTTTCAGGCGTGTGATCGACTTGGAAATAGTCTGCAAGTTTGTCAGCGTGCCACCCAACCAGCGGTGGTTCATGTAATACTGTGCAGAACGTTCAGCCGCATCAGCGATGCCTTTTTGTGCTTGGCGCTTCGTGCCAACGAACAAAATACGGCCGCCCTTGGCGGAAACTGCCTGAACAGCAGCAAGGGCCGCGTCGAGCATTGGAACTGTTTGTGTAAGGTCCAGAATGTGGATGCCATTGCGCGAGCCATAAATATAACGGTCCATGCGAGGATTCCAGCGGTGTGTCTGGTGACCAAAGTGAACGCCTGCTTCAAGCAATTGGCGCAATGTAAACTCAGGTAGAGCCATTGTAGTATACCTTTCCGGTTTAGCCTCAGCAGGGAGAAGGCGCCAAATTGGCCCCAACCGGTGGACGCTCAAGGATTTCTCCCTCAAGAGCCGCGACCCCGCCTGTGGATTTCTAGTGAGCGCCAATTAGCCGACCCCGCAAGGGATTGCAACCCCTAGATCGCCCCATTCGTTATGTGACGTTAGACTTTTTGACGCTAAAATCCTACTCAAGTATTTCGTTTAGTCTAAGCCTCAATAAGGTTGGGGGTGGTTCCGATATTCAAGGGATTACAACACATCGGATATACCTTATGAATGTATTGGGAATGTAACTGCTTAAGGACTGCAGAATGCCGGAAACCTCGCCACCACCAGTGCTGTGCATCGGCTCGGCTCTTTGGGATATCATCGCAAGTGCTAGTTGCGATATGCAACCCGGGAACGATGTTCCCGGAATTATCCGCCGCCGTCCCGGCGGAGTCGCCCTAAACATAGCATTGGCCTTGGTCGAGCGTGGCCAGCCTGCCGCGTTGCTAACCACAATAGGAAACGACGCGCAGGGTGACGAGTTGATTTCGAAACTGGAATCAGCAGGCGTCGATTGTCAGTATGTTAGCCGTGTTGATGACCCGACTGACAACTATTTAGCCATCGAAACGACCTCCGGCGTGGTTTTCGGAGCTATCGCTGATTGCGCTTCTTTGGAAAAAGCAGGCGACCAGATCTTGGCACCTGTGCGTGATGGCCGCCTGGGAACCGTGAGAAATCCATGGCAAGGGTCGGTTGTGATTGACGGCAACCTTCCCGTTTCGACATTGGAATCGATTGCTGAAAACCGTGACTTTGACCAAGCACATCTATCTTTTGTTCCAGCAAGTCCGGGCAAGGCAGAACGCATGCGGACCGCGTTGAAAGCACAATCCGCTACTTTGTTCGTAAACAAAGGCGAAGCCGAAATATTGTGCAATCGTAGTTTTGCGAACAGCCGTGCAGCCAGCGAAGCACTTTTTCAAATGGGCGCTCACAGGGCGATTGTAACCGATGGCCCTGACGAGGGTGCGCTATGCAACGAAAACGGGGTGATCTCTGTCGTTCCGCCACAAGTCGAAGCAAATACAACCACCGGTGCTGGCGATGTGTTCCTTGCAGCCTTCGTTGGTGCAGAAATAGCATCGACATTAGGTCTGCGTGAAATTATGGAGACGGCTGTCAAGGCTGCGGCCGATCACGTTATGAAAGAAACTAAATGAAACTACCCCTCTCGTTTTCGCCCGAAGTTATGACGGCAATGGCCGCTAACACACCGATAGTGGCTTTGGAATCTACCATTATCACGCACGGAATGCCCTATCCGCAAAACGTTGAAACGGCACGGATGATTGAGGCGGAAATTCGTGGTCAAGGCGCGACACCAGCAACAATCGCGATTATGGACGGTGCAATCCACGTCGGTTTATCGGATGAGTGCTTAGAAAGCTTGGC
>CALCGO010000176.1 GCA_937901055.1 uncultured Rhodobacterales bacterium | reverse complement strand
TACCACAAGCAGGTTGCCCGATGATCGAGATGTTGCCGGTTTGGGAATCGTTTGCAAGGACGTCCAGCACCTGATCTTTACCAGCGCGGATCGTGAATTGGTCGTCATGCCCGATGGAAATATCCTCACCGGTAAAAAACGCCATCAAGGACTGACTATTCTGCGCCATTGTGCCGACAGCAATAGCCAGCACAAGCCCAGTAGCCATAGTCATGAAACGGTCGTTAGAAAACAAGACGCACCTATATCTATACTATTTTTTACGAAAGAGTACTGGGATACGAATTACTAATACTTAACAACACAAAGAAGACTTTAGCTTAATACACCGCAATTTGCACATAATTGTGGCACGATGGTTAAAGTTTGAGATAATAGTGCAACACACCCCAACATTTGCGAAGCTTAGCGCCGTGAATCGCCATATGTAGGGGCTGAATCCGGCCACAAGCACACTTTTAACGGGTATTCACCGTGCTCCAAAATATATATATTAACATTTTGTCATAACTATATGAAATTCAAACGTGAATCTCACGAATCACTTTGCCCGGTTTATGCCCTGCCGTGGCAGTGCTTGTATTTCTTGCCGGAGCCGCACGGGCATTGCTCGTTTCGACCGAGGTTTTTCCATGTTTCTTGGTCGTTCGGATCAATCCCCCGCGCTAAACTGGCTGGGTTCGGTGTTGCCGGTGTCGGAGCGTTCCCGGTGGGAGCCGTTGGCGGGGTTCCACCTGCCGCGGCCTGTTGTTGCGCAGCCGCTGCGGCCTGCATCTGCGCTATCATCGTTTGTTGTTCTTCCTGCGTCATGATCTGGACGTGCGCCAGCTGGTTGGTCACAGTACTGCGTAGGTCGTTCAACAGGTTTTCGAACAGGGTGAAGGCTTCGGTTTTATACTCGTTCAACGGGTCGCGCTGGGCATAACCGCGAAGGCCAACAACGGAACGAAGATGTTCCATCGTCAACAAATGCTCGCGCCAGCTTTTGTCGATGCTTTGCAGCAGGATTTGCTTTTCGACCTGGCGCATAGTGTCGACGCCGTATTTGACGACTTTCTGCGCCATGGTTTTATCAACCTCGGCATATAAACGATCCGTGACGACTTCTTCGTCAACACCTTCTTCGGCAGCCCAAGCCGCCACAGGTAAATCAAGGGCAAAGTTCTTGCGAACCTCTTCTTGCAAACCGTCCGTATCCCACTGATCGGGGTAGGCTTTTGGCGGGATGTGCTTGCTTACGAGGTCGTCGACAACGTCATGGCGCATCTCGCGGGTTGTTTCGGATTCGTCGGTGGATTCCATAATGTCACGACGTTGCGAGAAGACCATTTTCCGTTGTTGGTTCATCACATCGTCGTATTTCAACACGTTTTTACGCATATCGAAATTACGGGCTTCGACTTTGGATTGTGCACGTTCCAGCGCTTTGTTTACCCACGGGTGAACAATGGCTTCGCCGTCTTCCATGCCCAGTTTATCCAGCATTTTGTCCAAACGGTCGGAGCCGAAGATACGCATCAAGTCGTCTTCAAGCGACAGGAAAAACACAGTGCGACCCGGATCACCCTGACGGCCAGAACGACCACGAAGCTGGTTGTCGATGCGGCGGCTTTCGTGGCGTTCTGTTGCCAGAACGAACAGGCCACCTGCTTCTAGCGCCTTGGCTTTGCCTTTTGCCACGTCGGCCTCAAGGCGTTCGCGAATGGCAACGGCATCCGCATCATCGCCGGCTTTTTCAATTGCATCGGCGATCTGCATATCAAGGTTGCCGCCCAGCTGAATATCGGTTCCGCGACCCGCCATGTTGGTGGCAATGGTGATGGAGCCCGGTACGCCAGCCATGGCGATGATTTCCGCTTCTTTCTCGTGGTAACGGGCGTTTAGGACATTGTGTGGCACGCCAGCGGCCGTCAGCAAGGTCGAAATCAGCTCGGATTTTTCAATCGAAGTCGTGCCGACCAACATCGGTTGACCCGCCTCGTGTGTTTCTTTGACTACAGCGACAATCGCATCCAGTTTGTCCTTAGCGGTACGGTAAACGCGGTCGTCTTCGTCCTCGCGTGTGATGGGCATATTGGTTGGAACCTCGACCACACCGAGGCCGTAGATGTCCATGAATTCTTCGGCTTCGGTCAGAGCGGTACCGGTCATGCCGGACAGTTTTTCATAAAGGCGGAAGTAGTTCTGGAAGGTAACGGACGCTAACGTCACGTTTTCGGGCTGGATATCGACGCCTTCTTTTGCCTCAAGGGCTTGGTGCAACCCGTTGGACAGGCGGCGCCCTGTCATCATGCGGCCTGTGAACTCGTCGATCAGCATAACGTCCTGACCTTTAACGATGTAATCTTTATCTTTAACAAACAGTTTATTCGCCAGAAGCGCCTGATTGACGTGGTGCACAAGCGTGACGCTTTCCGGGTCGTACAACGTCTGGCCTTCGGGCAGCAGACCTTCGGCAAGAAGTTTGCCTTCGATCGCGTCAACACCTTCGTCCGTCAAAGTCGCTTGGCGGGCTTTCTCGTCCAACTCGTAGTGTTCTTCGGTAAGCGACGGGACGAGTTTATTAATCGTGACATAAAGTTCGGACTTATCCTCGGTCGGGCCGGAGATGATCAACGGTGTCCGCGCTTCGTCGATAAGGATCGAGTCGACTTCGTCTACAATCGCGAAGTAATGATCACGTTGCAGGATTTGTTTCAAATCGGAACGCATGTTGTCGCGCAGGTAATCGAAGCCAAGCTCGTTGTTCGTGGCATAGGTAACGTCTGCGTCGTAAGCGAGTTTCTTTTCGGGCTCTTGCATGCCCGGGATGGCAACACCGTAGGTCAGGCCGAGGAAGTTATAGACGGTCCCCATCCAGTCCGCGTCGCGCTTGGCCAGATAGTCGTTAACCGTAACCACGTGCACACCGCGCCCCATCAGGGCGTTCAGGTAAACGGGTAGGGTTGCCATGAGGGTTTTACCCTCGCCGGTTTTCATTTCCGAGATGTTGCCTTCGTGCAGGAAGATCCCGCCCATTAGCTGAACATCGAACGGGCGCAGACCCAAAGTTCGCACGGCGGCTTCGCGCGCGTTTGCGAAGGCTTCTGGCAACAGATCGTCAAGGGTTTCACCCGCGGCAATGCGGTCTTTGAATTCTTGTGTTTTGGCTTTGATGCCGTCATCCGACAAGGCTTGGAATTCGGGTTCCAATGCGTTGATTTTATCAACAAGTGGTCGCGTCGCTTTGATTTTGCGATCATTCGGAGTG
>CALCGO010000175.1 GCA_937901055.1 uncultured Rhodobacterales bacterium | reverse complement strand
TTTCCTCAAAGTAGGTCCTGAACTGACCTTCCGTTTCCGCGAAGCTGTTTGGGCCTTGGCGCAGATTGAGGAAGAGCTTGAGGTCCAGAACCCGTCTAATATCCGCTCTGTCATGAACGATCAAATGGCGACCCATCCGGGCAATTGGCAGAACTATTACAGCGGAACCGAGGACGAACTTCGCATCCAAAGGATTTACAGCTATAGTGACCGTATCCGCTATTACTGGGCGAATGACACGGTTTCTGCGGCCCTGAGCATTCTCATCGACAATCTGAAATCCAAACCAATCCCCGAGACCGTCGTTTCACAAGAGTTTACAGGCCTCGAATTTGGCGACATGCCGAACGATCCGAACGACTTGATCCAACAACAGGTACAACGCTGTATCCGTCGGTATTTCGAGGCATCTGGGCACTGAAAGTAAAACTGTAATTGAAACGAATCTGACGGCCAGATCGAACAAAGTTAGGTAGAAAACCGGCATGCAGAAATGCACGGTCGTTCGTTTTCTTCTCTCCCTGTGATTTTTATACGCAGTAAGATCATTGAACCGCTTTAGCGTGCAACGGCACGTGCCGTTCAGCTGACCGCTTCGGTAACGCTAGCAGCTTCAAGGTAATAGGCGCGCCGCACATGCGAACACTTTCTGCGTCAGCACACGCTGCAAGTGCATCAGGCTGGTTTGTCTTAGGTTTGTGGCTGCTGTCAGCGCGAGCTGCAGCGGCGATAAATCTGACAAGGAGGAAAGCGCGGGCTGTTTTGGTGCTATGGGGATTGTGGGTTACTGCTGCGTTGTTCGATGCATTGAACAACGGTTTTGATGGTCTTGATAAGCATGTGGCAGTTGGTTTTCACAGTCTGACCTTGCCATCTGGGCCTTCGTGTCGCCCCCATTTACCTGACTTGGGTCCACCTGTGGGAAGTTGGCTGCAGTGATTGGTCCGGCGCATAGACATAAGAGCGGCGGGTATAAACAGTTCGTCATGCGGCATCCTCCCATGGCGGCGCTCGGGATTTTGGAGTTTGGCCGCGTTTGAATGTCTCAACAACGATCATCACGCCACCGCATTTAGGGCATGCCTGTTCCTTCTCATTGGCGTCGGCACAGTGATCGTCATCGATCTTAAGATCAGCGTCCGGGTCCACATCAAGCAATCGCCTGATCATCTCGATCCTGTTGCGACGAATGCCGTTCGCAAGGAAGCCTGTGTGGCGGATACGATGGAAGCCGGAGGGTAGGACATGGATCAAGAACCTGCGGATGAACTCGGACGTGTGCAGGCGCATGACCTTCATCCTGTCGCCAGATTTGATCCGGTAGTCTTTCCATTTGAAGGCTACGACATCAGCATCGGCGGTGATCAGGCGGTGATTTGAGATCGCTATCCTGTGCGTGTAGCGGCTTAGGTAGGCCAACACGGCTTCGGGTCCGCCGAAGGGTTGTTTGGCATAAACGACCCAGTTTATTTTGCGCAGCGGTGCAAGATATGTCGCGAAGGCATCGGGATCGGCCAGCTTTGACAGGCTGCCAAAGAACGCCAGCTTGCCCTGCTTGTGCAGCTTGGCCAACCCTTCGAGGAACAGGCGGCGGAATAACCGTGACAGGACTTTCACCGACACGAGGAACCCTTTGCGGCAGGCAACCCAACGCTGACCGTCGGATGACAAGCCGCCGCCCGGCACAACAACGTGGACATGGGGATGGTGCGTCATCGCCGAGCCCCACGTATGCAGCACCGATGTCATGCCGATCTTTGCACCAAGATGTTTGGGATCCGCCGCAATGGTCAGCAGCGTCTGGGCAGATGCCTTAAACAGCAGACCATAGACCGCAGCCTTGTTTTGATAGGCGATATCAGCGATCTGAACAGGGAGCGTGAAGACTACGTGGAAGTATTCGACTGGCAACAGGTCTTCCATGCGCGCCTGCATCCAGCCCTGCGCCGCAGCGCCCTGGCATTTTGGGCAATGTCGATTGCGGCACGAGTTGTATGCGATGTGCTGATGATCACATTTTGTGCAAGCCGCAACGTGACCGCCGAGGGCTGCCGTGCGGCAATTCTCAATCGCCGACATCACCTTCAGCTGTGGCAGGTTCAGGTGCCCTGTTTGTTCACGACGATAAGCACCGCCATGGGCGCGGAAGATGTCCGCGACCTCCAGTTTTGAGCGACCCATCTGGGCTGGGATTAACCAGGGCCAGCCTCTCTTCGCACCAGAAGATCAAGCGGACTGGTCACGTTCTGGATCGTCTTGGTTGCCACCTTGGTATAGATCGTCGTCGTTTCCAGTTTAGCATGACCAAGCAAAACTTGGATTACTCGGATGTCAGTCCCGCTTTCCAGCAAGTGGGTCGCAAAGCTATGGCGCAATGTATGAGGTGATACCTTCTTCTTGACCTCGGCAAAGTCGCAGGCCGCCCCGAAGGCACGGTTGAACTGGCGCGTCGAGATCGGATCAATGCGGTTGCGCCCCGGAAAGAGCCAGCCAGCGGGCCGGGCTTCGCGGTAGTAGTTGCGCAGCAGATCCAGCAGGCTTGGCGACAGCATGACCTGCCGATCCTTGAGGCCTTTACCTTGTTCAATCCGGATCAGCATCCGGTTGCTGTCGATATCCCCGATCTTAAGATGTGTCACCTCACTGGCCCGCAGGCCGCCGCCGTAAGCAACACTGAACGCTGCCCGGTACTTCAGGCCAGGTCCAGGCGCTACCTCAAGAATGCGCACAACCTCCTCGGCGCTGAGCACGATGGGGATCTTCTTGGCCGCCCGCTGATAGCGCATATGCGTCTTCATCTCTGGTCGGGGACAGGTCGCAGCGAAGAAGAAGCTCAGCACCGTTAGTCGAGTGTTGAAGGTCGGAGCGCTAACGCCTCGTTCCTTCATATCCAGCTGAAACGCCCGTAAATCCTCCGGCGTCGCAGTATCTGGAGAACGCCCCAGAAATCGCGTAAAATCCCGCATCCCGCGCAGATACATCGTCTGCGTCTTGGGCTGCAGCCCTTTGATCTGCATATCTTCGATAAACCGCTTGCGTAGCGCCGGTACATATTGGTCTGACATAAAAACCTCCTGTTGGTCAGATTGAGAAGGTCTCAATCGTCCAACAGATCAGTCAGTTCGCAAAATCACCGCGCTCCAATCTATGCGCAACACTAGCAACACGCGCCAATACCGCGAGAGCGGTTTCGTCCTTGTCTTAGGTTTGTGGCTGCTGTCAGCGCGAGCTGCAGCGGCGATAAATCTGAC
>CALCGO010000174.1 GCA_937901055.1 uncultured Rhodobacterales bacterium | reverse complement strand
AGTCCACCCAATCGACAGGAATAGCGCGCGCCATTGTCCGGATGGGTTTTGAAATATCTATTTCTTGAGCGTTAGCTGCACGCATTGCAGCATCGTGTTCGTTAAGAAGTGCACCCGCACCCCAATCTTGTCCTTTAAGCGCCCGCAACATTGCGACGAGGTTGTCGTCACGAATGCGTTCTAGTTCACGGATCGAATGCATACCTGACTGCACATCAGATTGGCTTGCAATGGTGTCGACCAATTCATCCGTCAACTCGGGCACGTCCATCAGCTTTGTCCAAGGCCAGCTAAGGCAAGGGCCAAACTGCGCAATAAAATGCTTCATGCCCGCTTCACCACCCGCAACGCGATATGTCTCGAACAGGCCCATTTGCGCCCAGCGGATGCCAAACCCATAGCGGATGGCGTCGTCGATTTCCTCGGTGGTGGCGATGCCATCCTTGATCAACCACAGCCCTTCGCGCCAGACCGCCTCGAGAAAACGGTCAGCGATATGTGCGTCTATTTCTTTCCTAACGATCAGCGGTTTCATACCGAGGCTGGCCAACTGCGCAGTCGCTTTAGCCATAGTCGCAGGCGACGCTGCATCGCCGCCGACAACCTCCACCAGCGGCAATAGGTACACCGGATTGAACGGATGACAGACGATGATCTGGGCGGGGTTGGTTGCGCCTTGCTGCAACTCGGACGGCTTGAAGCCTGATGTCGAGGAGGCGATAACAGCATCGGCTTTGCAATGTGTCTGAACTTCTGCCAGCACCGCGTGCTTGATTTCCAGGCGTTCAGGTACACTTTCTTGAATCCAGTCGGCGTCGGCAACTGCTTCGGCAAGTGACGCACAAAATATCAATGTGCCCTCATCGGGCATCGACACATCCGAAAGCCCCGGTAACGAGCGTCGAGCGTTTTCCAATACTTCTGCAATCTTACGCTCGGCCTCGGGATCAGGATCGAAGATGTTAACGTTCCACCCACTCAGCAGGAAACGCGCAGCCCAACCTCCGCCGATCACTCCGCCGCCTATTATTGTCGCGGTTTTA
Organism: uncultured Rhodobacterales bacterium; assembly: GCA_937901055.1. Lineage (GTDB taxonomy): Bacteria > Pseudomonadota > Alphaproteobacteria > Rhodobacterales > Rhodobacteraceae > NORP23. The sequence continues at coordinate 3,256 of CALCGO010000174.1, read as the reverse complement.
GGTGCAACAGACATCAACGCGGTCCTCGCTTGGTCAGCCCAAGCTGTTTACGCACATCTTCTGGTCCAATAATTCGCGCGCCCATATTTTCGATAATTGTAGCTGCCTTTTCTACAAGTTGCGCGTTTGTGGCCAACACTCCGCGCTCCAGAAACAGGTTGTCTTCCAACCCGACGCGAACATTTCCGCCAGCAAGAACCGATGCCGCCACAAAGGGCATCTCGCTTCTACCCAAGGCGAACGCGGACCAGTTCCAATCGGATGGTACGTTATTTACCATCGCCATGAACGTGTTCAGATCATCTGGTGCCCCCCACGGCACGCCCATGCACAATTGAACAAGGGCAGGGCTGTCGAGTATGCCTTCTTTCACCAACTGTTTGGCGAACCAAAGGTGCCCGGTATCAAACGCCTCGATTTCCGGCTTCACGCCAAGATCGGTCATCATTTGCCCCATCGCCCGCAGCATACCCGGCGTGTTGGTCATTACGTAATCGGCCTCGGCGAAATTCATTGTTCCACAGTCCAGCGTGCATATTTCGGGAAGGCATTCGGCGATATGCGCCATGCGTTCCGTCGCGCCGACCATATCGGTGGCGGAATCTCTCACCGGCAGCGGGTTTTCGACATCGCCAAAAACCATGTCGCCGCCCATGCCTGCCGTTAGGTTCAGGACAACATCAATTTCGGCGTCACGGACCCGTTCCGTTACCTCGCGATAAAGCGATAGGTTGCGCGACGGGGCGCCGGTTTCCGGATCTCGCACGTGGCAATGCACAACCGCAGCGCCAGCTTTTGCGGCCTCGATGGCACTGTCTGCGATTTGTTTAGGCGAGCGTGGCACATTTGGGGATTTGTCTTGTGTACTACCCGAACCTGTAACGGCGCAGGTGATGAATACGTTTTGGTTCATTTCTAGGGGCATTGTTTACTCCGGCAGCTGTGACGTCATCTCCTTGACGCTAGCTGGAAGTTTTTGAGAGCGCTTTACAATTTGCGCACAAATTTTGACACTACGCCACGTGTTTTCGAGACTTCATCGGGCTAACCCCAAATTTGTTTTTATAGGATCGGGAAAAGGCAGAGAGAGAGTTGAAACCTGTTCTGATCGCGATTTCCAGCACCGATAGTTTCGTGTCAACGATCAGCTTGAGCGCTACCTGAAGTCGGAGGTCCCGATAATACTTGCCCGGCGAAATACTGAGCGCTTCTAAAAACAAGTTCTCCAACATGCGAACCGACATCTCCATTTCGGTGGCAATGGCGCGAACGGAAATAGGTTCGTCGATCCGCGACTCCATTATCCTGATTGCGTCAGCTATGCGTGGCTCAAAAGTGTTGAGATGCCCGAGCGACACCAGCATCTGAGCGTCCGTGGGCGTGTGAGCCTCGTCATAGATAAAGATGCTGGCGACCTCCATTGCGAAAGCAACACCGTGTCGGGATCTGATCAAATGGAGCATCAAATCGAAAGTAGGCGACGCGCCGCCAGTTGTGAAATACTTTCCGTCGACGACAAACCTATCGGGAATTACATCAATTTCCGGGTGATTGTTTGTAAAATCTTCAAGGTCTTCCCAATGCGTCGTCGCCCTAAGCCCGTTCAGCAACCCACCGCGCGCAAGTAGCCACGCGCCTGCCTCGACTCCACCTACGCAGTCATATCTAGCAGCGGCTTTTACAATGGTTGGCACGGCCCCTTTTCCTGCGTGCAAATCGCTGTCAAAACCCGCAACGACAATCAGTATATTTCCACCCGCCGCAGAGCCGAATATTGAATTGATAGACAATGGCAGTCCACAACTGAGCAACGTCGACTCGCCGTCTAGCGTGTGCACGGCCCAGTCGAAAATAGTGCGATGCGCCATTCGATTTGCGGCACGCATTGGATCGATTGTACATGCCACCGACATCATCGAAGAGCCGGGCAATACCAGAACCGCAACGCTCAGCGGTGAGTCTGAAGGCGAAAATACATCCATACGACAAATGTTCAATCGCTGCGTAAAATGTCAAGAAGATTGAGGCGTGGTATTGATCCTCCCGAAAATTCATTCGGATGACGCAACGGCGCGCAAAGTTTCCGACATGCGTTTCACCAGTTTCGGGATGCGTTTTTCGGTGACACCAGAAAACCCTAAAACAATACCCGAGCGCTCCAATGGCTGCACACAATAGGCCGATAGAGGCAGGGATTCGATGCCAGCCTCAAGCAAAGCAAGGTGCGCCATTTGATCGTCTACACCATTTTGCAGCCAAGCCAGCATATGCATTCCCGCATCTGTCGGGTGCGGGTCAAGACTATCGGCGCAATATCTTGTCAAACTGTCGAAGAGGACGTCTCGGCGTTCGCGGTAAACCCGTCGCATTTTTCGGATGTGTTCGACAAACCGGCCGTCATCCATGAAGCGCGACAGAGCGTGTTCAACCACCGCAGAAGAGCTTTGACCAAGTAAGGTACGGGCTTTCGCAATGGTTTCCACCAACTCGGGCGGTACTACTATGTAGCCAATTCGCATGGCCGCGAACATGGATTTCGAAAACGTGCCGACATAAAAAACCCGTCGCTCGCTGTCGAGGGCGCTGAGCGCGGGTAGAGGGCGGCCTTGGTATCGAAATTCGCTATCGTAATCGTCTTCGATGACCCAAGCATTGTTCTCATGTGCGTAGTTGAGTAGCGTCAGCCGCCGAAGCAGACTCATAGTCGTTCCCAAAGGTTGCTGATGCGACGGTGTTGTGAAGATCAACGTAGGTTTGGGATGCTTATTGATTGCGAAATTCAGGTCCATACCCTCATCATCTATCGGTACTGGTGCAATATTCGCACCCATGACCTGCATCACATCACGTCCGGCGATGTGCCCCGGGTTTTCATACCAGACCGTATCGCCGTGGTTTAGAAGCGCAAACGCAACCAGAACGAATGCCTGTTGCGCGCCCGAGGTTATGATAATCTGATCGGGATCGACCTGCATACCGCGTGCATCCGTTAAGTGCCGCCCGATCGACGCCCTAAGCGCCGCGCTACCATTGATATCGCCATAGCTTAAATTTCGTCGATCATGATCGGTTGCCGCATCTTGCAAGTATTTGTTCCACGATTTGACCGGGAACTGGTCTAGCGCAGGTATTCCGGGGCGAAACGGTTCTGTCTTGCCGTGGCGCAGGCTGGCTTTCGACGACATAATCAATCTGGAACGCTCTGATATCTCAATGGTCGTTGATTTGGTTTTGTGACGTGGCAACCTGACTTTCG
>CALCGO010000173.1 GCA_937901055.1 uncultured Rhodobacterales bacterium | reverse complement strand
CTGCGTATGTCAGACCTTCTTAGCCCGCGTCGTGCGCGCTAGGTTGCAAGACCGCGTCAGGTAGCGATGTTCTTGTCCAAAATGTTGACGTCGAAGTCCTTACCGGATATTGGGCGGCGCTTTGGCGGGCGGGATCATACCACGGTTATCCACGCGGTGAAAAAGGTCGAAGAACTGAAAATGACCGACAGCCAAATCGCCGAGGATGTCGAACTGCTTAGGCGTATGTTGGAGGCTTAAGCGCTTGCACTTCTGGGGGCATCCGTTAGGGTCATTGTCCAAGTAATTATACGCACGAGGGTATCATGAAAGTCAGTATCGAACGCAGCACTCTTATGAAGGCTATGAGCCGCGCCCAATCCGTGGTGGAGCGTCGAAATACTATCCCGATCCTCGCGAACGTGCTTATCGAGGCGGAAGGGGATCAGATTTCCCTTCGTGCGACAGATCTGGACATCGAAATTATCGACAAGGCGACCGCCGTTGTTGAGCAGGCAGGCGCAACGACTGTTGGGGCGCATACGTTGCACGAAATCGTGCGGAAATTGCCGGACGGTTCGATGGTGGAGCTTTTGGATAATACCGAAGCCGGGCGTTTGGAAATTCGGGCCGGGCGTTCGCATTTTAGTCTGGCGACCTTGCCGCGCGAAGATTTTCCCGTGATGGCGTCGGCAGAATACGATTGTAACTTCGGGGTTAAAGCCTCGGTTCTGCGTCGGTTGTTTGATAAAGCGAAATTCGCGATCTCGACGGAAGAAACACGGTATTACCTTAACGGTATTTATATGCACGCCTCCGATAGCGAAGGTGGCAAGGTGCTGCGTTGTGTGGCTACCGACGGTCACCGCCTTGCGCGGATTGATGCAAGCTTGCCAGATGGTGCGGGCGACATTCCCGGTGTGATTGTGCCACGCAAAACGGTTAACGAAGTTGGTAAGTTGTTGGGCGAAGATGATACGGTGATTGCCGTGTCTGTCTCGGAAACCAAAATACGGTTCGCAACGCCCGAAGTGACGTTAACGTCGAAAGTTATCGACGGATCGTTCCCTGATTACACGCGGGTTATTCCACAAGGGAATACGAAACGGTTGGAAGTCGATGCGGCTGAATTTGCGAAGGCAGTGGACCGTGTTTCGACGGTTTCGTCCGAACGCTCCCGTGCGGTGAAACTGGCGCTGGACGAGGATCGTCTGGTGTTATCGGTTAATTCGCCTGATTCAGGCGCTGCGGATGAGGAATTGGCCGTGGCTTACGCCGACGATCCGCTGGAGATCGGGTTCAACGCCAAATATCTGCTGGAAATTGCCCAACAGGTGGACCGTGAAAACGCGGTGTTCATGTTCAATTCATCGGGTGACCCGACGTTGATGCGCGAAGGTAATGACGACAGCGCGGTCTACGTTGTGATGCCGATGCGCGTATGACGCTTGCGATCCGCGAGCTGAAACTCTCGCATTTTCGATCACATAAGGCCGCACGACTGGAGACAGACGGGCGGCCTGTTGCTATCTACGGGCCAAATGGCGCTGGGAAAACCAACATACTCGAGGCGATTTCCATGCTGTCGCCGGGGCGGGGGTTGCGTCGTGCGTCCGTTGATGAGATGGCACGCGCGCCGGAACGTTTGGGCTGGAAGATCACCGCAACGCTGGAAAGCCTGTCCGAGGTGCACGAGTTGGCGACATGGGTCGAAGGCGACGGCGCGCGGCAGGTAACGATTGATGGCAAGGCCGCCCCGCAACTGGCACTTGGGAGGCTTGCACGGATCGTTTGGCTGGTTCCGGTCATGGATCGCTTGTGGCTGGAAGGTGCTGGCGAGCGGCGGCGGTTTTTGGACCGCATGGTCATGAGCTTCATTCCAAGTCATGCCGAGGTGACGCTGAAGTACGAAAAATCTATGCGAGAGCGGAACCGATTGTTGAAAGATAACGTTCGGGACGCATCGTGGTACGGCGCGCTTGAAGGTCAAATGGCCGAGGCTGGCGGGGCGATTTCAGCTAATCGGGTAGAGGTTTTGGAGCGGCTGCGGGGCGCACAGAACGGTGCAGAAACCGCATTTCCGGCCGCGGAACTTTCGTTGATTTCGGCGGATGAAATGCCACCTGAACAAACAGCGGAGACGTTGTTGGAGGCTTTTGCCAATGGTCGTTCACGCGATATGGCGGCTGGGCGGACGTTAACGGGGCCGCATCGTGCGGATCTGCATGCGGTTTATGCGTCCAAAGGCGTCGATGCGAAAATGTGTTCGACGGGCGAGCAGAAGGCGTTGCTTGTGTCGTTGATCTTGGCAAATGCGAGGGCGTTAGCGGAGGATTTTGGCGCGTCACCAATATTGCTGCTGGACGAGGTCGCCGCACATCTGGACGCGGATCGTCGCGCAGCATTGTACGACGAAATCTGTGCGCTGGGCGCGCAGGCTTGGATGACGGGTACAGGGCCGGAATTGTTTGACGCCTTGGGTGATCGTGCTAACTTTATTGAAGTGACAGAACAGAGCGGCATTTCGAATTTGGAGGAAAAATCATGACACCACAACGGGTTGCAATGATCACGCTTGGCGTAAAGGATTTGGCCGTCTCGCGTGAGTTTTACAAATCAATGGGTTGGACGGAATCCCCGCGATCACAGGAAAGCATTGCATTTTTCCAGACCAACGGCGTTCTTCTGGGCCTGTTCGGGCTTGCGGATTTGGCAAAAGACCAAGGTCGAGAGGGTGCTCCGCTGGGCTTTGGTGCGGCGACTTTGGCGCAAAACTTTTCAACCGAAGCAGAAGTTGATACGGCTTTCGCAAAAGCTTTGGCCTGTGGCGCAACGGAATTGAAGGCGCCCGAGAAGGTGTTTTGGGGTGGGTATTCGGGATATTATTCTGACCTTGACGGGCATGTTTGGGAAATGTTGTACAATCCTTACTGGCTTCCGAGCGCAGACGGCACCCCGAATTTCTAGGACGACTAAATGACTATCACTTTTGCGGAAATGCTACTTTACATGGGCGCGTTGGCGATCCTGTTTTTGACGCCTGGCCCTGTGTGGGTTGCCCTTTTGGCAAGGGCCGTATCCGGCGGATTCCATGCTGCATGGCCGCTGGCACTGGGCGTGGTTGTGGGCGACATAATTTGGCCTTTGCTGGCTATTTTTGGTGTCAGCATATTGATCGAGCTATATGCCGACTTTATGACCCTGCTGCGGTATGGCGGGGCAGTAATACTGGTCTGGATGGGTGTGCGCACCATTCGAAATGCCAATAAACCGTTAGTGGAAGACGACAGGTTAAGTGCATCCGGCGTGTGGGCTGGTTTCAGTGCAGGGCTGTTGGTGATTATGGGAAACCCGAAGGCGATCCTGTTTTACATGGGAATTTTGCCAAATTTCTTCGATTTCGACACCATTTCGACACCGGATATCGTAATGATCTGCTTTATTTCCGGATTGGTTCCGTTCGTAGGCAATGTG
>CALCGO010000172.1 GCA_937901055.1 uncultured Rhodobacterales bacterium | reverse complement strand
CGGGCCATTGGCGGCCAGCGCAATGACGATTTGCTCAAGCGTCAGGGCAAACGTCGGCCCGCTGTGCGCGTTGGCGATAACGATGCCGTCATATCCGATAACCGATTCAACAATCTCGGTCACGCCGTTGTCTTGGCACAGCTTGAATTCCTTGGCTTTCATGCGACGCGAGGCGTTTGTCATGTCGGGGTGTTCAACGCCGACGCCAGCGCAAAACAACTTCATTCCGCCGCCGGAACCTGTGGATTCAACTACCGGCGTAGCGAAATCAGTGGTTTTGCCGAATTGCTCGGCTACAGCTGTCGAGAACGGGAACACGGTGGACGAGCCAACGATGCGGATCTGGTCACGCGCGCTGGCGGCGGTTGCAGCAATGGATGCCACGGCAAGGACGGTAAGTAGTTTCACGGGGTCTCTCCGATTTTCAAACACCCACGCCAAATGCGCGGGATGGGTCCTACCTAGGCGGCTTTGTGGACACATTTATTGCAGTTCGGTGACAGTTTGATGACAGGGAAAGAAACTTTCGAAGTGTCCGCAGATTTATGTTACTAACAATTCACTAGGTAATATTCGACTATTATGATACATGCATCGCCACAAAACGTATCAAAGGGAGTATTCCAATGACTGCACAAAGCCTAACCCGCCTAATCGCCGGTCTGTTCATCATGCTAAGCCTTGGCTTGGCCCACATGGACGGCACAGTAGACATGTCCAGCGTCAGCTGGTTGTGGTTCACCGCCTTCGTAGGCGTCAACCTATTCCAATCCGGCATCACCAAATGGTGCATGATGACCAACATTCTTAAAAAGCTAGGCGCGGCCTAATCAAGAACTAGGCAGCCAGACGGTGAATTGGCTGCCTTCCCCCAATGTGGATTCGATCTGCAATTCCCCGCCATGACGATTAACGATGTGCTTGACGATGGCCAAGCCAAGCCCCGTGCCGCCTTTGTTGCGGCTTTGTTTGGCATTCACGCGGTAGAACCGTTCCGTTAATCTATGAAGGTGTTCGGGGCCGATTCCCGCCCCCTGATCTGCAATCGTAACCCCGACCATGTCGGAATAACGCGGGTCCGCTGATGCCGTGAAAACGCTGACCGTCGTGCCGCCGCCACCATATTTCATGGCGTTATCAATAAGGTTCACCAGCACTTGGTTCAACTGGTCACGATCGGCTGCCACTATCGGATCACCGGTTAGCGTAGTATCCAGCGTCACATCATACTTCTTTTGAAGCGGCAGCAACGCCGAGGCCGCCTCCAACACCAGTTCGTTCAGCGCACAGGGGTCGCTTGGCTTGATATGCTCGTTCAGCTCGATCCGGCTTAGCGACATCAAATCGTTAACAAGACGTTGCATCCGTGTCGCCTGTTTACCCATGATCTTAAGGAACTCATCACGTGCGGCCGGGTCGTCTTTGGCGTGGCCCTGCAACGTTTCGATATACCCGAGGATGGAGGCAAGCGGTGTGCGTAATTCATGGCTGGCGTTGGCGACAAAATCGCTGCGCATCTTCTCGACGCGGCGATCCTGCGTGCGGTCTTCGATCTGGACGATAGCCTGAACCTTATCGCCAAAATCACTGCCGGCTGGCATCAGGCCGATACTGGCTTCGTAATACCGTTCGTGCGGCAGGGCCGTTGTGAAGGAAATTTTGCTGTTCTTGCCTTCAGTCACAGCCGCATTAACCGCATCAACGAATATAGGCACACGCAATAGGCTGGCAAAATGATCACCGGCTTTCAGAGTCGGTAATATCTCTTTCACGGCGCGGTTCCCATAAACCACACGCCCCTTTCGCGAGATAACCAACAGCGGCAACGGCATTTGTTCCAGCATGGCGCGGCCAAATCCGGTCGGCATCGGCCTCGTCGGCTCGATCGCCTCCACATCGCCTTCTTCGACAGGGTCGCGCATGGCCTCTTGCATCAAGGCAAAAACTACGACCAGCACCAACACCGAGGCAAAGATGATCCAGATTGGTTCGTTCAGCGCGCTCAGAATTGCCGCGACGCCGCCCGTGACAATGCCAAGCGTGATGTAGGGCCAAAGACGTATTTTCATGTGCTTTCCCTCGCGGCGAATCCCAAGATTAGGATTGTATTCACCCCTGCTATATATATGTAATGCCGGAAACCAAAGGGAACCAAATGATCCGTTACGATTTAAAATGCACCAAGGGACACCGGTTTGAGTCCTGGTTCGGCTCCAGTAAGGATTTTGACAAGCTTTTGGCCACCGGAATGATATCTTGCGCGGTTTGCGGTGATACCGATGTGGAAAAGGCAATCATGGCCCCGCGCGTTGTAAAAAGCGACCGTCCGTTAAGCGCGCCAGCTTCGCCTGCAGAACAAGCGGTCAAGGAATTGCGCAAGAAAATCGAAGACAATGCAGATAACGTCGGCGCAAATTTCGCAGCCGAGGCGCGGGCGATGCACGACGGTGACACCCCCGAGCGCCCGATTTACGGCGAGGCGAAGATCGAAGACGCCAAGTCGTTGATTAACGACGGAATACCTGTTGCGCCTCTCCCTTGGGGCAAAAAGAAAACAAACTAGGGCGATGCGTGCGATGCTTTATGCCCCGTCGCCCCCAGATCGTCCAAGATTACGTACAGCGACGGAAGCGCCAACAGCACCAGCGTCGTCGATACCAGCAACCCAAACACCAACGAGATCACCAGCGGGATGATCGACGCGGCTTGGGCGCTGGTTTCCAGCAAAAGCGGGACCATTCCCATGATCGTGGTCGTGGTGGAGATGAAAATCGGTTTAGTCCGCGCACGGCTGGCCATGCCCGCAGCCTTAAGGGTTTCGTAACCCTCAAGCCGGAATTTGTTGATGTATTGCATCAGCAGGATCGAGTTGTTAACCACAATCCCCGCCAGCGACGCCGCCCCGATCAGTGACGGCATGGAGATGTCATACCCCATCAACACATGCCCCCAGATCGACCCGATCAAAGCCATGGGGATGGCGACCATGACGATCAGCGGCTCGATATAGCTGCGGAACTGGAACGACAGGATCAGGAACACGCCAAGCATTCCGATGCCAAGCCCGCGCGCGATAGATTTCGCGGTTTGGGCGGTGGATGCCACTTGCCCCAGAAATTGTATGTCCAGATCGGGGAAGTTCGCCTCGAATTCCGGCAGCCAGTTGGCTTCAAGATCGCCAACCAACGCACCGGCATTGGCTTTGCCAGCGTCGACGTTCGCCTCGACGGTTACACTGCGCACGCCGTCTACCAACGTGACCTTGGCCCAGTCGCGGGTCTCCGTGATGTCTGTCACAACGCTTAGCGGCACAGATTGGCCAGTGCGCGAAGTTACCATCGCACCGTCCAGACTATCCAGCGTGGTGCGTTCGGGCGCGGTTTGACTGACCGTGATCTCGACGCTCTGGTTGCCCAATTGCAGGCTATCGACCACATCCCCCAACATGCCGGAGCGAAGCTGCGAGGCGACAGATTCCGACGTAAACCCAAGCGCACTAGCCCCGTCAGACAGCGACAACGCGCGTTGCGGCTTACCGGGGCGAAGGTCGTCCATCACGTTGAACACGCCGACATAGCCGTTCAAATAATTCACAAGACTTTCGGAGGCACGCTTCATTTCGTCAAGGTCATCACCTTGGATGCGCACCTCGATCGGGACACCGGCCGGGCCGAAGCCGGGTTCCTGAATGGTCATATTAATCATGCCGTAAATCGTGCCGATTTCTTCGCGCCACAGCGGGATAAGGACATCGAGCGACGTCCCGCGCAGTTCAGCCGTCAGCAAATCAACACCGATGGTGGCAACGTGGGGGCCGCTTTCACCCGCGCTATTGTTTTCGTTGTAACGCACCTGTGTGGCTTGAATTAGGTCCTGCCCGTCTGGCTGTTCCAAATCGGCGTTGATGCGCGCGAGGGCGTCGACAACTTGCGCCACGGCCTGTTCGGTGCGGGCCAGCGGAGTGCCTTGCGGCATCAGGATGCGGGCCTCAAGTAGGTCGCCTTCCATATCGGGCATGGCCTCCATCTTGATATTACCACCGGCGAAAAACCCGACAGAGCCCAACAGAATGACAATCAACAAGCCCGCCACAGCATATCGAAACCGGATCGCACCATCGGCGATTTTTCCAACACCTTCGCGGAAAACCTCAAAACCATCGTCGAACTTCTGACTAAAGCGACCCTTTTTATTGGCAACCGCATGAGCAATCGGGGCTTTGAGGTGATGGGGCAGGATCCAGAAAGCCTCGATCAAACTCGCGGCAAGGGCGGCGAGCAGAACGATTGGCATAACTTCCAGAACCGTACCCAGTTCGCCCGATAAAAACGACAACGGCCCGAAAACGGCAACCGTGGTCAGGAACGAGGACGAGACCCCCGGAAGCACCTGCTTCACCCCGAGCACCACGGAATCGAGTGGCGATTTCCCCTCAGCCGCATGTTCCGCGATACTGTCTGTGATCACCACGGAATCGTCCATCACGATACCGATGGCAACCAGCAAGCCGACCAACGTGATCATGTTCAGCGACAAGCCGAAGATGGCCATAACGGTAAACGCGCCAGCGAAGGCAATGGGCAGGCCAAGGATCGCCCAGATCGCAAGGCGTGGGCGGTAAAACAAGCTCATCGTTAGGGCCACTAGCGCCAACCCCATGATGCCGTTGCTGACCAGCATTTTCAGACGGTCCGCCACGATCGAGGTCATGTCTTGCGTGATCGTCAACGTAACACCGTCACCCATAACTTCGCGTTCGGTTTCAAGAAAATCGGTGATATCTGCCATCACATTAATCGCGTCACTTTCCTTGTTTTTATGAATTTCAAGGATCAGCGCCCGTTCACCGTTAAACAGGATTTTCTCTTCGTCCAAATCGTAGGTTTCAGTGATCGACGCGATGTCGCCAAGGGTCAGTTCTGCGCCTGCTTGTCCGGATAGAACGACCAGATTGCGCAGGTCCTCAATAGATCGGCTTTGGTTAACGAACCGCAGTTGCACATCTTGGGTGCTGGTTTCAACGGTCCCAAGCGGCATGTCGATGTTTTGCTGGCGTATCAGGCGGGAAATATCGCTGACGGACAGGCCGTATTGTTGCAACAAATCGCGCGAAACTTCGACCTGCCATTGGCGTTGTGACAGGCCTTTGACTTTGACGGCGGCGACGTTGTCGATATCGAACAACGCCTGCTCAACGGAATTCGCGTAGGTTTCCAGATCAGCGAACGACATGTCGCCCGTCACGGCCAGTGCGGACACCAAATCGGTGGTGAAAAGCTGGGTGATGATCGGCGTATCGGCATTCGCGGGGAAATCGGTGATGGCGTTAACTTCGGCATCGACCTCGTCCAGAAAACGGCCAACATCGCCGCCTGCCTCCATCTTGGCGACGGCGTTGGCGACGTTGTCTTGTGCGCTGCACGTCAGTTCTTCGAGGTTGTTAACGCCTTTCAAAGCATCCGAAACCCGCAAGCAAATCGCGTCTTCCACGTCAGCGGCGCTGGCACCGCGATAGACGATGGTAATCTGTGCTTCGGTCGGGGAATAATCGGGGAAAGTTTCGCGCAATAACGTGGGCGCAGAGAATACCCCCATCGCCAACATTACAATCAACAGCAGGTTCGATGCTGTTGGATGCCCGGCAAACCAACGTATCATAGCGCGCCCCCAGCGGCAGTGATTTTCAAGGTTTGTTCCGTTGTTAGATCACGTTTTGGGTCCAGCAGTGTGCCCGTGATGGCGGGCACGATGTCGTCAAGAATTACGGTCTCGCCAGCTTCAAGGCCGGACATAATTATCGCCATGCCGCCTTGGTAATAGTCGACTTCAATCTCGCGGCGTTCAAGTCGGTCGTCTGGGTCAACAAGGTAAACCCAACCCTCGTGGATCGCTTCTTGCGGAATGATCATCCGTGGTTCGGTGGCCGTGAAGTGCAGCGTACCTTCGACATACATGCCTTTGGGCAACGGCGGGTTCTTAACGGGGTCGGCCATGCTGTCAGGTTGCTGAATGTTTAGAACAACACGAACGGTGCGCGTGGCGGGGTCGATACCGTTGGCGATGCGAACAACTTCGGCATCCCATGTCTGTTCTTCACCGACAAGCTGAACATACGCGTCAAGCCGCTCGATATCGAGGTCGCCTTCGCTTGGCAGTTCACGCAAAACGCGGCGCAAATTTTGCATCGGGACCTGCAACACCACCTCGGCGGTGTCCGTGCTATCTGCTGAAAACAGCATCTGTCCGGGATTGATATATTGATACAAATCCACCTGCACATCGCTGACACGCAGATCGAACGGAGCGTAGAATTTTGTGTCGGCCAGATCGCTTTCCACCTGCGCGCGTTTAGTTAACGTACGATCCTTTTGCGCCTGAAGACGGCTTAGTTGGATGGGGATGATGCTGGCTTGATTTTCCAGCGTTTGCACCGCCTGCCTTTGTTGCAACGTCGCGCGGAGTTGGGTATCAAAGCTGGCTTGCGGCACAGCGCCAGAGGCAAGCAGCGTGCGCGTGCGTGTCAGATCTGCTTCCGCCAATGCAAGGCGTTGGTTTTCCAACTCCAGCAGAAGGGCAGCGTTTGCGGCCTCCTGCATCAATTGCGCAACCTCGGCGTCAACGCTGGCGATTTCAGCGTCGGATTCGGCCAGGGCAAGCGCGTAAACCCCCGGATCAATTGCCAACATCAGCGTACCTTTGGGCAACAATTCACCGCTTTCCAGATCGTCGTGACGGAAAATCACGTGCCCTTTGACGTTTGAAACTGCATCCCATTTCTGATCTGGCGTGGCGGAGCCAAAACCGGTGGCCTCGATCACCAGGGGCAGCTCGGCGGTTTCGATAACCCGCACGGCGCGTTCGACCTCGACATAGGGAATGCGTTCTGGCGGTTGTTTGTTCTTCACAAAACTGACGACGATCGCGATGCCCATCGCGAGCGATAGGACTATTATCAATATCCGTTTCAGTTTGGTTTTTGCCGGAGTTGTCGTCGTCATTTTGTCGCCTCGAAGGGGGTTGATTCTGTTATTGCTTGCTCAGTTAGTTATCATTTAATAACTTATCAAGATGCCTATCAAGGAAACTTATGCAAAAACCCCGATAAACTGTACGAATATCGGGGTTCTGCGGTGTTGGATTTTCATCTCGGTTAGTGCGTTCGAAGCATCCGTTCGCGCGGAAGTTTGATGTCAAATTTCTTGCGTAACTCGGCGTCCAACTCGGGGGAAATGTGGGACGGGAAATACTCGTCCAGTATCCTGCGTTTTTCCGCGATAGCTTTGGCGACGATTTCGGGTTTCTGCAACTCCTCCCACTCCTTCGGAGTCGAGCGATCGCCGATTTTTGGATAGATGTATTCCTTCTGCATCAAATCCAACGTCTGGGGTTGGCCCAGAAAATGCTCCGGCCCGTTGATGACTTCGCGGATCGTTTCGAGCGATAGCGTTTCCTTGTTCACCTCGATCCCGCGCACGCAGCGCAGCGACTGGCCCAGAATATCATTATCGACAATCAGGCTTTCCAGACAAAACCCCAAAAGCGAGCCGTGCATTCCGGCCGCCTCATATATCAAATTGCCACCAGCCAACCCGGCCATAACCGTAGTGATACCTTTTTCATAGCCCGACTGGATGTCCGGCATTTTGGCGTCCGTCATGCCCGCAGGGACGCCGCTTGGCAGGTCGTAATGGTTGGCCATCTGCGTCACCGCCGCGATCAGCAACGATTGTTCGCCCGAGCCACCGGACATAGCGCCAGTGCGCAGGTCCGACACAAACGGCCACGGGCCGAATATCGCCGGATGACCGGGGGCCAGCGCGTTGATATACACCAACCCCGCCAGTACTTCGGCAATGGATTGCACCACCGATCCGGCCAACGCCGCGGGGGATGTAGCGCCCGCTTGTCCGGCAGACAAAAGCAATATGGGAACGCCCGCGTTAACCATCTCGGCGATCACATCAAGGGCTTCGGTTGCGAAGCGCAGTGGCGGCACTACGAAGGTGGCGGAGACCGACACGAACGGGCGGGCACGGAATGCCTCTTCACCGCCCGCAATCGCATAAATCATGTCGACGAACGGTTTGCAGTTTTCGACCAGCGTGATGCTTGTTCCGACGTGTTTGGTGGTACCTGAAAGGCTGGCATAAAGGGTGTTTATGTCCAGTTCCAACTCGGACGTCATATCGCGCGGTACCATTGGACGTTGGAAAAAGTGGATGTTGTCCTGTTGGTCCACGATACGCGCGGCGTCGTAAAGGTCTTGCAGCAGGCTCTCGCGGTATTCGTTCTTTTCAACGTCCACGATATGCACCGCTGCGCCTGCCGTGCCGAAATGCACCTTGGCACTTTGCGGCTGCACGTCGTGTTTCGGGTCCTGCCCACACAGGGCGAAATCGCGGTTTGCGTTCTTGATGGTTTCAAGCACCAGTTCACGGGGGAAAAACAACCGCCCGTCTGTATAAGTCGCCCCGACCGCTGTGCAGGCAGCGATGCAACCTTCCGTGGCGTCTTTGAATCCGATGTCAGCGAGGGTTTCCAACGCGGCCTCGTGCACCAGAGCGATATCGTTTTCGGATAGTGGCTTGTAGCCCCCCCCTTCCATCCCCGCGCGGATCGGGCGGATGTCTTCTGCTAGCGGTGCTGCTCGCATGGCGTGACGGGCATTTCGGCCACCTGTTCTTCTGCTCATATATTACTCCTTTACGCGTTCGGATTTGGGATCATAGAGGGGTTTTAGGCTGGCTATTGCACTGAACCTTTTGCCCGCGATTTCAAGTTCGTAAGTTGAGGCCAGAACCTGTGCGGCAGTTTCGCCCTTGCACGGGACATACCCAAGCCCGATGGCCGCACCGAGGTGGTGGCCGTAGTTACCAGACGACAAATGCCCGACGATGACGCCATCTCGCAGGATCGGTTCGTTGTGGTAAAGCAGCGGTTCAGGGTCGTTCAACAGGAACTGTAAGAACCGTTTTTCCAACCCGTTTTTGCGTTTCGCCAGCACGGCATCACGACCTATGAAATCACCTTTGTCGACCTTAACAGCGAAGCCTAGGCCCGCTTCGATCACGTGGTCTTCATCCGTAATATCATGGCCGAAATGGCGGTAAGCCTTTTCGATCCGGCAACTGTCCAGAACATGCAACCCGCAGAGTTTCAGGTCAACGTCCTCGCCTGCTTTTTCAATCGCCTCGAACACATGGGCGGCTTGGTCAGTTGAGACGTATATCTCCCAACCGAGTTCACCGACATAGGTAACACGGTGCGCGCGGGCCATGCCCATTCCGATCTCGCTATTGCGCATGGTGCCGAAGGGGTGGGCCTCGTTTGAGAAGTCATTTGGGCTGACTTTTTGCAACAGCTCGCGGGATTTTGGGCCCATTATGGCAAACACGGCTTCGCCTGCGGTTACGTCGGTGATTACCACGAATTCGTCGGTCAAATGACGGCGCAGCCATGCGAGGTCGCGTTGCAATGTGCCGCCTGGGACGACCAGTAGATAGGCGGTTTCCGACAAGCGGGTCACCGTCAGGTCGGATTCGATCCCGCCGCGTTCGTTCAGCATTTGGGTGTAGACGATTTTGCCGTTTTCGACGTCCATCTGGTTGGCGCAAAGCCGTTGGAGGAAGGCGCACGCGTCGCGGCCCTCAACGCGGATTTTGCCGAAACTGGTCATGTCGAACATGCCGACACCGGTCCGGATTGCCGTATGCTCGCGTTTGGCGTTTTCGAACCAATTCTGACGCTGCCATGAATACTCGTATTCGGGCGTCTGACCTTCGTCCGCAAACCAGTTGGCGCGTTCCCAACCGCTGCTTTCGCCAAACACCGCACCACGTTTTTTCAGGTGTTCGTGAATTGGCGAGCGGCGGATGCCGCGTGAAGTCACAGGCTGGCGATATGGGAAATGGTCGGCATACAGCAGCCCGAGGCTTTCGCTAACGCGTTCTTTCAAATACGCGCGGTTGTTCTGGAAAGGTTGCACGCGGCGGATGTCCACATCCCACAGATCGAACGGGGGCGCGCCGTCTTCCATCCACTGCGCCAACGCCATGCCAGCGCCGCCAGCGGATTGAATGCCGACGGAATTGAACCCACAACAGACCCAGAAATTTTCGACCTCTGGCGTTTCGCCAAGGTAATACCGATCATCGGGCGTGAAGCTTTCGGGGCCGTTAAAGAAGGTGTGAATGCCTGCATCGGCCAACAGCGGCATACGCTCGATGGCCTTTTCGAGGATCGGTTCGAAATGGTCGAAATCTTCGGGCAGTTGGTCAAACTCGAAATCTTCGGAGATGCCGTCCATGCCCCAAGGTTTGGCGACGGGTTCAAACGCGCCCAGCAGGATTTTTCCGGCGTCTTCTTTGTAATAGGCGCATTCATCGGGCACGCGCAGAACCGGCAGCTTGCCCAGATTTTCAATGCCTTCAGTAACGATGTAGAAGTGCTCGCAAGCATGAAGTGGGATCGCCGCGCCGACCATATCGCCGACTTTTTGCGCCCACATTCCCGCGCAGTTGACGACGTGATCACAAGTGATGTGGGTGGTCTCGCCGTTCTGTTCGGCAGTAACGCCCGCGATGCGCCCGTTTTCGGTTTTGATATCACTAACTTTGACGTTTTCGAAAATTTGCACACCCATTTGCCGAGCACCTTTGGCCATAGCGTGGGTAACGTTGGCAGGGTCGCCTTGCCCGTCTTTGGGCAGATATACCGCGCCAACAACATCATCAATGTTCAGATGCGGGTACCGGTTTTTGGCCTCGGTCGGTGAAATCTCCTCGACTTCAACGCCGAAAGCGCGCGCCATGGAAGCGCCGCGATATAGTTCCTCGCGACGTTCCTCGGTAAGGGCGACGCTGATGGAACCGTTGCGTTTGATGCCTGTCGCGACGCCTGTTTCGGCCTCCAGATCGAAGTAGAGTTCCTGTGTATATTTCGCCAAACGGGTCATGTTTGAGCTGGCACGAAGTTGGCCGATCAAGCCTGCGGCGTGCCATGTCGTGCCGCTGGTTAACTGTTTGCGCTCCAGCAATATCACGTCTTTCCAGCCAAGTTTAGCAAGGTGATACGCTACGGAAGCACCAGCGACGCCGCCACCAATTACAACAGCGCGTGCATGTGACGGGAGGGGTTTATTCATGATCTTAATCTTTCGTTTTTCGGATCCCAGAGGGGTTGGTCAGGCTGGACGGTGGCTTTGCAGCGTTTACCGTAGATTTCGACTTCGATTTCGGTGTCGGGGTCGGTTAGATCAACGCGCAACATGCCGAGCGCGATGGATTTGTCGATACGATGGCCCCAACCGCCTGATGTGGTTTCACCGACGACTTTTCCATCGTGCCAAAGGGTGGACATGTAGGGAGCGTCGGATTCCCCTGCCTCGATTATCAAGGTTACGAACCGTTTTTTGACACCTTGCTGCTTTTCGTTCTGAAGCGCGGCTTTGCCGGGGAAATCTTCGGGCTTGTCGAGCTTGAGGAACCTGTCCAAACCGGATTCCAACATGGAATAATCAGTAGAAAGGTCACCCTTCCAAGCCCTATACCCTTTTTCCAGACGCAGACTGTCGAGGGCATACATACCGAATGGTTTAGCACCGCCATTAAGCAGCGCGTCATAGATGGCCGGCATGTCAGCCAACTTGGCGTGGACTTCCCAGCCCAGCTCACCGGCAAAAGACACGCGCGCCAGTTTGCATGGTTTGCCAGCTACAACGGCATCCTGAAAGCTTAACCACGGGGCTGAAAGGTCGGCTTGTGCCCCGATGGCTGTGAACAGATCGCGTGATTTGGGGCCGGTGACGATTAGGCACGAATATTCCACCGTGTGATCGGTCAGGGTGATTGAGCCATCTTTCGGTAGGGCTTTCTTAAGTAGTTCGAAGTCGTGCCACTGCGCGGTCGCGGCTGTGATTAAGGTGAATTCCTCGTCGGAATAAGCGAAGATCGACATTTCGGTTAGGACGCGTCCTCGGGTGTCCGTGAAATAGGCAAGGCCGATGCGGTTTGGCGATGGTAATCGGGACGCGGTGAGGCCCTTCAGCCAAT
The DNA here is from genome assembly GCA_937901055.1 of uncultured Rhodobacterales bacterium. Classification (GTDB taxonomy): domain Bacteria; phylum Pseudomonadota; class Alphaproteobacteria; order Rhodobacterales; family Rhodobacteraceae; genus NORP23. The sequence continues at coordinate 1,108 of CALCGO010000172.1, read as the reverse complement.
TCGCGGCCCCTTTTCCGGCAACTTTGAACCGCGAGAATCCCGGCAAGTCCAATACGCCGACACCATCGCGCACGGCGTGGCATTCTTCGCGGATGCGCTGCTGCCAAGGTCCGTCACGGTCCCAAGTTTGCGTGGATTCGTGGGATGTATCGTCACCAACTTGTGCAAACCAGTTCGCGCGTTCCCAGCCGTTATATGCGCCCAAAACGCCGCCGAGTGATTTTACTTTGTCATGAAGCGGAGACAGTTTTTTGTCCCGCGCGGTTGGCCATTCATGGCGCGGGAAATGCATGGCGTATTCGTAGCCGTATACCTCCATGCCTTTCTTGTTCGTGTAATCCTGATCGCAATGATCTGTGAAACGACGGGGGTCGGTGGACCACATATCCCATTCGGTTTCGCCCTCGGTCACCCATTCGGCCAGTACTTTGCCTGCGCCGCCGGCTTGGGCGATACCGAAGGTGAAAACGCATGCTTCGAACGCGTTTTGCACGCCGGGCATGGGGCCGATCAGGCCGTTTCCGTCGGGCGTGTAGGGGATGGGGCCGTTGATAACCTTGTTAATCCCGACTTTGCCGAGCATGGGCACGCGGGCCATTGCATCCTCGATATACCATTCAAGGCGATCCAGATCGTCTGGGTAAAGCTGGAAGGAAAAATCGTCCGGCATCTTGTCGTCTGCCGTCATCCAGTGGCTTTTGCAGTTTCGTTCATAAGGGCCGAGGTTCAGGCCGTTCTTTTCTTGGCGCAGATAGTACGAGCTGTCGACGTCGCGCAATAAGGGTAGTTTCTGGTTATTAGCGTTTGACCATTCTTCTAGTTCCGGGATTTCATCGGTCAGCAAATATTGGTGGCTCATCGTCATCATCGGGACTTCGCGGCCACCGAACGGGATGAACATGCGGCCGAGTTCCTGCGCACGGTATCCGGCGGCGTTCACAACGATTTCAGCGCGGATTTTACCTTTAGGCGTAGTTAAAACCCACTCGTCATTCGCGCGTTCCACGCCTTCGACAGGGCAAAACCGGACGATTTTGGTGCCTAAGTCACGCGCACCTTTGGCCAAGGCCTGTGTAAGTTGCGAGGGGTCGATATCCCCGTCGTATGG